>JACZKF010000215.1 GCA_014860175.1 Desulfuromonadales bacterium
GATCGACCAGGCGGCCGCCGACGATCCCTTCGCCGAGATAGACATCCCACAGGCTGTAGATGGGGACTTTGGAGTTGTCTCGTACCAGGTGGCAGGCCTCGGCGGGGGTGAGAGGATTCCCCGATTGGTCGAAAACGGTCCCGGTCAGAATCACCGCGCTCCGGGGGCCGAGATTTTTCAGCCGTTCGGCGAGCGTTTCGGCCGACAGATCGTTCCAGAATACGGTGCGCACCCGGTCCTCGAAGCGGCGGGCCATCTCCTGCAACGCCTTATGCTCCAGGCGGCCGCTGGTATCGCGGCTGCTGCCGATAGCCACGATCTTCTCCAACTTCGGGTCGAAGCGCAAGGCCAGGCGCATGACCCCTTCGAAATCCGGGCGTTCGATCACCCCTGTCAACGGTGGCCAATCGGACAACACCAGAGTGTTGCGATCAAAACCGTTGACCGCCCCGAAGACCAGGGGAGTGCCGGAGAACAGGTCGTGGCGGTGGACCAGGGCGAAGTTGAGTGCCTCGTTGTGGGTCAGCAGAACCAGGTCGAAGGAGCGCCCGTCCAGTTTGTAGTGCAGGATGGCATCGAGGATGTTGGAGAAATACTCGGGGTCGGGATGGCGCTTGGTGTCGAGGTATTCCACGTGCAGCCGGATATCCTGGTTGCTGGCGGAGAACACTTCCTGAATGCCGGCCATCACCCGATCGGTGCGGGGATAGCCGGGGTGGTAGGAGTGCAGGATCAGGACGTGGCGGGGTGAGGCTACTGCGGCGGACGCCGACAGGAGCGAGGCGGTGAGTGCTACCGCCACGAAATACCAGTGGATAGCTCGGATCTTATCCATTTTTGTCCATCGGCCGGTAACTTGGAGCCGGAATTGGTACATTCCCGTTCGGTGTTGCAGGAACGGGGCCAAGCCCATGGAGAGGGACGATAAGGCGCATTCAGCCACTATCAAAGATAGTCAAATGTCCATATAATTACAAAAAAGTAATTAGATGCGGCCAAAACACCGGCCTGGCTTGGCCAATTTACGAAAGACCGGGATTAGGGTCGGTTCAGATAAGGCTGCGGGTCGTGAGCAGAAGGGCGAAGCCGAACATGAACAACTGAAGTTTTTTTGGCAAACCGACAGGGATGCAGGAAGGGTGGCGGTAAAGAGTTAAGGCAGCAGGGATGAGATAAATCGACAGCAGCAGGCCACCGCCAGCGGCCAAGGGGGCCGGGGTCGGTGACATGGAGAGGGTGGCAAAGGCGCCGGCGGCCAGGCAGAAGAGCCAAGTGGCGAGGACACGGTGCGCCCGCCGGTTCCCCAGGATTTCCGGCAGAGGGAGGCCGGCCTGTCGCAACTCCTCCTGGTAGCGGTTGGCGAGCAGCCAGAAATGCGGAATTTGCCAGAGGAAAAGGCAGGCAGCCGGCAGCAGCAGTGTCGGGTCGGCGAGGGAGGCGCCGGCGGCGCACCCCCCGATCAGCAACGGCAGGGCGCCGGCCAAGGCACCGGGGAGAAGGGCGAACAGCGTGCGTGGCTTGAGCAGGGTGTAAGCCCCATTGTAGAGTGCCACCGCCAGTACTCCCAGCCCAAGCGCCAGCGGCCGGGCTGCTGCCGACAGCAGCAGGCCTCCCAGGAGCAGCACCAGAGCGAGCGCCAGAGCCGGAAGGGGGTGCAGGCGACCCGCCGACAGGGGGCGATGACGGGTGCGTTCCATCCGCCCGG
>JACZKF010000216.1 GCA_014860175.1 Desulfuromonadales bacterium
TGGCACTGGATTGTGGCCCTGACCCTCTTCACGATGGTGGCCCGGTCGCTCTCCACCGGTCTTGCCCTGATGGCGGTCGGCACCCCCCCCCATGAGGCGCGCCGGGCGGGACTTGCCTTGATGCCGCTGGGCGAATTTACCTTCGTCATCGCCGGTCTGGGGGTGGGAGCGCAGGTGCTGCCACCGGAATTCTATTCCATCGCGGTCGGTGTCTCCATCCTTACCGTTCTTCTCACCCCCGTGATCAACCGCCATGCCGAGCCGTTCCTGGGAAGGATGGAGAGGGCCGAGCCGCGCTGGGTGCACCGCACCCTGGAAATCTACCATCACTGGCTGGCGCAGCTCGGAAATGCGCACGCAGGGCGGTTATGGTGGCAGCTGAGCAGGAAGCGGCTGCTGCAGGTGGCGCTCGAAATGCTTTTCATCACCGGTTTGCTCATTTTTTCTGAAAGGCTGCTGGGGGCTTTCCAACAGAGTTCGCTCGCCGGGGGGTGGAGGCCCGAAACGGCACGGCTTCTCTTCTGGGCAGCGATCGGCATCCTGGTGCTGTTCCCTTTCGTCGCCATTTGGCGCAACCTCGCCGCCACGGCGATGATCTTCGCCGAACTGGCCGCGACGCGCACTCGGCTCCCCGCCCCGCTCGTTGAGAACAGCCTTAAGGCTTTGAGTGCCCTTGGCCTCGGCTACTGGCTCGCCTATATCCTCCCGTCCGAATCTCTGCCGGGCTGGGGGTGGATAGTGATCGCCGCGGTGCTGGTCAGCGTTCTCGTCATTTTCTCGCGCCGCCTCATCTATTGGCACAGCGGCTGGCAGAGCACCCTGCAGGATGTTTTCGCCGAGGAACGCCTCTCTGAACCTTCACCACCAATGCCGTGGCTGGAAAAAACGGACGATTGGGACCTTCGCATCCAGGAGTTCCTTGTGCCTGACCGGGCGGCCTGTTCCGGCCACAGCATCGCCGATCTGCGGGTGCGCTCCCAGTTCGGTTGCACCATAGTCGAAATCGACCGCCATGGGCATGCGATCATTGCCCCGGAGCCGACGGAGGCAATCTATGCGGGCGACCGGCTGCTCCTGCTCGGGACGCCGGAGCAGATCGCCGCTGCCCGGTCGGGACTCTCCCAGGTGAAGGGTGTTGATGAGATAGCCGATTTCGACCAGGCCCGCCTGGAGCGGGTAACCGTCCCCGTTGGTCCCCGCACCGGTGGCTCGATTTCCGAACTGCAGATCCAGAGACAGACAGGGGTGCTGGTGGTCGGGATCGACCGCGCCGGGAAGAGGGTCGTGAACCCGGCAGGAGATGAACTCCTCAACGAAGGGGACGAACTGCTCATCCTGGGGCCGCCCGAGCAGGTGCGTCGCTTTAGACGCTGGCTGGTGGAAGTTTGATCAGCCAGGGAACTGGCCGAAGCTCCTTGAATTATCCTGATGTATCCTGTATGGTCTCTCTATGAACTCGTATACCCCTAAAAAAATCCAGATTATCTTGCCCTTGATGGCCGTGGCTTGCCTGCGGATCTGGGGAGAAAGACCATTCAGGCATTTATAGGTACTGATTGCTCGCACCCGTTTCCGCAAGGCCACAGACGCATTCTGTGGCCTTTTTTCATTTGGGGTGGCCAGACAATTTCAACCGGGTCGCTATTCTGCTTTGAATGGCTGAGACCCCATCGACAGGAGAAGAGAACATGGGCGAAAAGACGATCTACATAACCGAATATGACATTGGGCGACTGGAAAAACTTTTCAGCAGGACTGAGGTGCCGCGCCGGGATCAAGACTCCCTGGATATCCTCGAAGAAGAAATCGGCAAGTGCAAGGTCGTTAAGTCCGATGAGGTTCCCCCCGACGTGGTCACCATCAATTCTCGGGTCCGACTTCGCGATCTGGGTGCCGACAAGGAGATGACCGTGAGACTGGTGCTCCCCCACATGGCCGATCTTTCGGAAGGAAGGCTTTCTGTTGTATCCCCCATTGGAACGGCCATCCTTGGTTATGCCGTGGGCGATATCATTGAGTGGGAGGTTCGCTCCGGAACGAAAAAAATAAGCGTCGAGGAGATTCTTTACCAGCCCGAGGCGGCGGGGGATTTTCACCTGTAGGCGGCGGCCTTTTCGCCACTTCCTTGAGCCGGAGAGGTCCATGTCGTACTGGGATTGGAACGCATGGCGCTGCCGGGTAGCCATCGATGTGGGTACGGCATTCTGCCGAGTGGCGGCTGAAAGTTGCGGGATCGTGACGTTTCCGACGACGATGTCGGCGAATCCTCCCCTTCGAAGGGGCGTCGTGGTAGAGAAGGACAGGTTAGTCGAGCTCATTCGTCCGTGGCTGCGTAAGGCAAAAGGACTTGGATTATTCGGGCCTATGGTCCTGGCGGGGGCTCCGACGGATGTGCAGTTCAGCGAGCGCAAAGCGCTCACCATGGCGCTGCAGCAGGCAGGCGCCGCCAGAGTGCAGATCGTGCCTGAACCCCTGGCGGCAGCCTTGGGCGCCGGGCTGGATATCAGCTCCCCCTATGCGCAAATGATCGTGGATATAGG
>JACZKF010000217.1 GCA_014860175.1 Desulfuromonadales bacterium
CAGATGGCCAGGCTGACGGTGATAACCGACTTGCCGACCCCCCCTTTCCCCCCTGCTACCGCCCAGATCCGGGGTACCGATTTCGCTGCTTGTGCCTCTGTCATCGACGCCCTGCCGACTGCTGATCGCTCCGCCGGGAACTCCGGCGAGGGAAAAGACTGCAGGAGGGGTGCCGATTCCGACCGCCAGGCGGGCAAAGGATGAAACCCGCTCCGTTGCCCCGGACGCATCCCCCCCCGAGTCGCTGTTCAAAGGGGGGCATGGCCGGCCAAGACGCCATCCGACGAGTGTCGGTGACAATCTTCAAACAGGATCTCTCTTGATCGGCGATAAACGCTCTTCTAATCCTCAGGCGTGGTATGATGCGGGCATTCCCATTGGTAAGCACCCTTCATCAACCGCATGGAGATCAACATGAGCAAAGGCAAAGACAGCAAGAAAGAGGACAAGAAACCAGCCGCCAAAACCCTGAAAGAGAAAAAGGCCGAGAAGAAGATCAAAAAGGATGACAAAAAATAATCAGAAACAGCCTCAAGGGAACCCGACCGACCATCACGAGAAAGGGGTCGATGTCCCGTACGATCGGCTTGACCCGGAGACCTTGCGTAGACTGATTCAGGAGTTTGTGACCAGAGATGGATTCGATTGGGGAGAGACCGGCGGGACTCTGGAGGATAAGGTCCGGGAGGTGCTTCATCAATTGCGGAGCAAACAAGTGAAAGTCGTTTTCGACCTGACGTCACAAACGGCGAATATAGTCGTCTGTCGTTAACAACGACACCGATCATCAGCCTCCCTGGAAAGTTCGCAGGACCGGGGAAGCATTGAGGGTCGAAGCTGACGGGAGCGGAATAAAAAAGCCGAGGCGACCCATTCGGTCCGCCTCGGCTTTTTCTGCTCAGGTTTTCGCGTCAGATCAGCTCCAGCACCGCCTTGACCGTTTTTTCGATCCCGTCGGCCGCTTCGCTGATGCGGCCGGCGAGCATGTAGGCGGGGGTGGAGACGATTTTGTTCTCTTTGTCGACGACGAATTCGCGCACCGGGCAGGCTTCGTGGGTGGAACCCATCGCCTCCAGCGCCTTGGCGGTGTCGGCGTCGGTGCCGATGGTCAGCTTGTGGGCCAGTTGGTCGTCGCCAAGCACCTTGGAAATCAGGGCGGGTGCGATGCAAATGGCGGCCAGCGGCTTTTTCGCCTTGATCACCTCCCGCACCAGGCGGGCCACCTCGGGGTGGATGTCGCAGGCCGGCCCCTTGACGGCAAAGTCGCACAGGTTCTTGGCGGCGCCGAAACCGCCGGGGAAGATCAGGGCATCGATGTCCGAGGCCTGCACATCCTTGATGTTTTTGATTTTGCCGCGCGCGATGCGGGCCGACTCGACCAGCACGTTGCGCGACTCCCCGCCGGCCGGCTCTCCGGTCAGGTGATTGACCACGTGCATCTGGGTGACATCGGGGGCCATGCAGACCGCTTCGGCCCCGGCCCGGTCGAGAGCGAGCAGGGTAATGACCGACTCGTGGATCTCGGCGCCGTCAAAGACGCCGCAGCCAGACAGGACAACTCCTACTTTCGGCATGATGACCTCCTGTTCCGATGGGGATTGGCACTAAAAAGAGCGAGCCGCCACCAAACGCAGCCCGTCAACAAGCCAAGGGTATAGAAGCGGCAGTCAAAGTCAAGCCTTACAGGGTGGTGGAAACGGGTCATTGAAGAGCTTCTGGGCTGCTAGGTCTCCCGTGAGTAAAGGACGGCTACCGCTCTGGGCCGTTGCGCACCGACTACCCGATAGCCGTGGGGCTCGGCGGAGTCGTAGTAGACCGAGTCGCCGGCCTCCAGGCGCATGCTCTCCCCGGCATACTGGAATTCGAGTTCCCCCTCGAGCAGGAAGAGGAACTCCTCCCCCTCATGGCTTACCAGCAGCTCCGGTGCCCACTCCCGGGCCTCGAATTCGACCAGAAAAGGCTCCATGTTGCGCTGCTTCTTGCCGAAGCCGAGGGAGTGATAGACATAGGACGGCGCCACCTCCCCCTCGGGACGGCGTCGTTGCAGGCGGCGGCTCTCCCCGGCCCGGACCAGGATGCACTTGCCGCCGGCGTCTTCTTCCTGGAAGAAGGTGTGCAGTCCAACCTTAAAGGCTTTGGCAATGCGCAACAAGGTGGCCAGGGGGGGGATCACCTGGTCGTTCTCGATCTGCGACAGCAACGGCTTGGAAAGACCGGTGGCCTGCGCCACGTCCTGCAGCGTCAGGCGGCGCTCCTGGCGCAATCGGCGAATCTTGAGCCCAAGCCGCAGCTCTTTGACCTGATCCCGGATATTGTCCATCAGCAGGTTCCTAGGTGAGTGTTTTTCCTGGTGTTTTTACCCTGTAACGGGGGTGGAAGTCAAGGAGAAAGGGGGGGCGTCGGCGATCCCTCCCCGGTTCGCCTGCCGCCGCCGGTCCGCGCCCCGGAATCATTGACAGCATTGAGGAATTCCGCTAATCTTCGATGGTTGCAGTGACTGAAAGGACTACCCCCATGACCCCCCTGCTGCGCTTGTTGCCGATGCTCGCCCTGGCCGTCCTGCTGGTCGGCCCCCTGACCGGTTGCGAGCGAGAATCAGAGACCACGCTGCGCACCAGCGTTCGGGAGGAAGGGGTCAAGCCGCCGGTAGAGAAGCCGGCACCGGAGCTGATCTCGACCCAGCAGGCATTCACCGAGGTGTCGACCAAGGTGACGCCGGCAGTGGTCAATATCCGCGCCGCCCGCATGCGCTCCCTCGGCGGGGAGATGGGGCCGCTGTTCGAAGATTTTTTCGGCCCCTTCTTCCGCGGCCGGCCGATGCCGAAGCAGCAGGAACAGAGCCTCGGCTCCGGTTTTCTGATCAGCGAAGACGGCTACATCCTGACTAACGCGCACGTTATTAGCGATGCCGAAGAGATCAAGATCCGGCTCTCCGACCGCCGGGTCTATGACGGGCGCGTCATCGGCATCGATCCGCGCACCGATATTGCCGTGCTGAAGATCGACACCGGCGAGAAGTTGCCTACCGCGGTCCTGGGCGATTCCGATTTGCTGCACGTCGGTCAGTGGGCGCTGGCCATCGGCAACCCCTTCGGGCTCGACCGTACGTTGACCGTGGGGGTCATCTCCGCCACCGGACGCACCGATGTCGGCATTGAAGACTACGAAGATTTCATTCAGACCGACGCCTCCATCAACCCCGGCAACTCGGGGGGGCCGCTGCTCAACATCTACGGAGAGGTGATCGGTATCAACACCGCCATCGTCGCCAGCGGCCAGGGGATCGGCTTCGCCATTCCGATCAATCTGGCCCGGCTGATGGCCGGCCAATTGATCGAAAAAGGGGAAGTGACCCGCGGCTGGCTGGGGGTCAGCATCCAGCCGTTGACCCCTGAGCTGGCCGAATCGTTCGGCCTGTCCCAACTCGCCGGCGCCCTGGTCAACCAGGTCATCCCCGGCTCACCGGCCGAAAAGGCCGGGCTGCAGAGGGGCGATATTCTTCTCTCCTTCGGCGGCAAGGAGATCGCCGGAGTGCGCGAGCTGCAGATGATGGTGGCCAACACGCCGGTCGGCAAACAGGTGGAGCTGCAGGTGCTGCGCAACGACCAGCGGCTCGCGCTGCCGGTGCTCATCGTCGAGATGGAGCCGCCCGCCAAGGCCGCCCCTCTCCCCTCCGAACCCGCGGGGAAGCAGCAGGGGCTGGGTTTGTCGGTGGGTCCGGCGCCTGGCTCGGAAGGGGTCCTGGTGGAGGCCATCGAGCCCCGCTCGGCCGCTGCCGCTGCCGGGGTACAGCCGGGCGATCTGATCCTTTCAGTCAACCGGCAGGAAGTCAACAGCCCCGATGCTTTCAGCAAAGCCGTCAAGGCGGCGGGCAAAGGGAAAAACGTGGTGCTGCTTATCCGCCGGGGAGAGACCACCCTCTATCTGGCGTTTCCCGCCTCCTGAGGCGGTAGCGGGCTTCTATCCCGAGGAGAATTTATGGCCAGGCTTGTGGACAACCCCGAACTCGCCTTCCGGCTGGCGCGCGCCATCATTTCCGATGTCGCCCTCTATAATCAGGACAAGGTGAAAGAAGGGATCAAGAACGACAATCTCTTCGAGGTGCTCAAAGAGGAGTTGCAGGAGGGGCGAGATCATTTCTACAGCCGGGTCTCTCCCGACCTGGCCAACCGCGATCACCTGTATGAGCGGGCCATCGTCGATGTCATGGTCAAGCAGGCGGGGAAGATTGAGAGCTCTATCTGGTAATGACACAAACCCGGCGGTTCGTCGTCGAACGCGGTCGAATGCCCGAGCGGCTCGACCGGTTTCTCACTGATCATCTCCCCGAGCTGACCCGCTCCCAACTCCAAAAGCTCATTGCCGAAGGGCTGGTCCACCTGGACGGGGCTCCCGGCAAGGCCAGTAGCCGTCTGCGAGGTGGCGAGCTCCTCACCGTCCATCTCCCTGCGGTCGTCCCGGTCGAGGCGCATCCCGAGCCGATTCCGTTGCAGATCCTTTATGAGGACCCGCATCTGATCGTCATCGACAAGCCGGCAGGGCTGGTGGTTCATCCGGCCCCGGGGCACCCCGGCGGCACTCTGGTCAACGCCCTGCTGCATCATTGTCACGACCTGGCTGGCATCGGCGGCGAGCTGCGCCCGGGGATCGTGCATCGCCTCGATCGCGACACTTCGGGGGTGATGGTCGCTACCAAAGACGACGTCACCCATCTGCACCTGGGGTGCCAGTTCCAGGCCCACAGCATCGTCCGGCGCTACCTCGCCCTGGTTTATGGCCTGGCGCCGACCGACCAGGGGACCATCGACTGTTCCATCGGTCGCCACCCGGTCGACCGCAAGAAGATGAGCGGCGCCGCCCGGCGCGGTCGGCGGGCGGTCACCCACTGGCGAGTGGTGCAGCGCTTCGACCTCGACCGCCTGAGCCTGCTGGAGCTGCGCCTGGAGACCGGCCGCACCCACCAGATCCGCGTCCACCTGTCGGAGCAGAACCTGCCGGTGGTGGGAGATCCGGTCTATGCCCCGCCGGGTCGGGTCAAGGCGGTCACCGACCCTTTGCTGCAGAACCGCCTGGGGAAGCTCGGCCGCCAGTTCCTGCACGCCCGCCTGCTCGGCTTCGTCCACTCGGTCAGTGGCCAGTATCTGGAGTTTGAAAGTCCGCTGCCGCCGGTGCTGGCGGGGATTCTGGCCTACCTGGAAGAAAAATACGCGCATTCACCGATGCCAAATAGATGGAGAGTTGACATGAAATTGGCCCGACAAGGAAAGATCAGCTATCTGCAGCCCGATTGGGCGTCGGCGGGGCCGATCTTCGCCGGGTTTACCACCCGCAATGGCGGCGTGAGCCGCCCCCCCTACAACTCCCTCAACCTCGGCTTCAACACCGACGACCCGAAGCACAACGTGGAGGGGAACCGCTCCAACCTGGCCCGGGCTTTCGGCATCGCTCCGCATCTGCTGCTGACCGTGCGCCAGGTGCACGGCACCGATCTGCTGGTGCTCGATGAGCCGAACCCGGACCTGTCGCACTTTCTGACCGTCGAGTGCGACGCCATCCTGACCGACCAGCCGGGGATCATGGTCGGCATCCTGGTGGCCGATTGCTACCCGGTGCTGCTGTTCGATCCCCAGCGGCCGGCCGCGGCGGTGGTGCATGTCGGCTGGCGCGGCGCCGGCGCCGGCATCATCGGCAAAACCGTCCAGGGGATGGAGAGTCATTTCGGCAGCCGACCATCGCAATTACTGGCGGCCGTTGGCCCTGGGATCGGTGCCCACCGCTATGAGGTCGATCGGCCGGTGCGCGATGCCTTCCGGGAGGGGAGCGGGCACTGGGACCAGATCAGCAAGGAGATCGCCCTCGGCAAATGGCTGGTCGACCTGCGCCAGAGCTGTCAGCTGCAACTTGCCGATGCCGGCCTCGATCCGGCCAATGTGACGGCAGCGGAAGAAGACACCTGTTGTCACCGGGAGCTTTTCTTCTCCTACCGGCGGGATCAGGGGCAAACGGGACGGCAGATGGGATTCGTCATGCTCAAAGGCTGATTCGCCACCGTTTACATCCCCCTTGCTGCCAGCCGCCTCCACCCCGTGGAGGCGGCTTTTTTGCAACGTCGCGACAACGTCGCAGCGGCGTCGCAGGCCGCCACTCCCCCTCCAATCTTTTTCGATAAGTCGCGAGAAATTCACCACTTGTTTCCGCCTTGCATTTGGCACGCCCCTTGTTATCTGTTCGGGTAGCCGCTATTGGCAAACCACCCGAGAAAAGGAGATACGCGATGGCAATGTGGGATCTGTTCAGAGAGATGGAGAATTTGCGGCGGGAAATCGACAACGTCTTTCTGGGGGCTAACAGAGGCCCGGTCTACGGTCGGCAGCCGGCTTTCCTGCCGGGGCTCGGAACCGGAATCTATCCGCAGGTGAATCTGAGCGACGACCCTGAAAACCTCTATGTCGAAGCGCTGGTCCCGGGGATGGATCCCGCCTCCCTTGAACTGACGGTGATGCGGGGCACTCTCACTCTCTCCGGCGAGCGCCGCAACGGCGCCGGCAAAGATGCCACCTGGCACCGCAACGAGCGGGGGATCGGCAAATTTCTGCGCACGATCGAGCTGCCGGTGGAGGTCAAGGCCGACCAGGTCAGGGCGGAATGCCGCGACGGGGTGCTGACCGTCACCCTGCCGAAATCCGAAGCGGTCCGGCCGCGCAAAATTGAAGTGAGCGCCCATTGAGAACAGCAATCCAGAAAACAACGAGGAGGCAAGAGATGATGCAGAAAAATGTTCCGGTCACCACCGATGCCACCAGCCTGGCCAGGGAAGAGACTCGCACCCCGGCCAATCACATCCGGCCGGCCGTCGACATCTTTGAAACCGAGCAGGGATTGCACCTGCTGGCCGATCTGCCCGGGGTGGGGAAAGAAGGGTTGAGCATCGATATCCACAACGGAGTGCTGACCATTCAAGGCAAAGGGGCGGAGTTGCCCGGCCGCCAGAGATTGTTGCGGGAGTTCGACCTGGTCAGCTACTACCGGCAGTTCCAGCTGCCGGAGGAGATCGATGCCGAGAAAGTCAGCGCCGAGCTGAAAAACGGTGTCCTAACCCTGCAGTTGCCCAAAGCCGAGGCCGCCAAGCCGCGGCGGATCGAAATCACCAGTCACTAGAGCCCGCCCGCTGCGACGCCCAGCGATTACCACCGGCGGGTACCTCAGGGAGGTGCCCGCCATTGTTCTGGCTTGCAGGGAGGAAGCTGGAGTTGCCGGCGGTGCGGTCGCGGTTAAGATAGGAGGTGAAACAACATGGGGAAAAATTTTTTCCTAAACGAGCCTGCGGAGGTCACATGGTAAGTAATGATCAGAAAGCCGGCACCGGCGCCATTCTGGCCATTGTCGCTGCGATCGGCAGTTATGTCCTCTCTTTCAGTGGACGCCCCGGATTTGGTCTTCTGGCCGCCTTGATTGCCTTGCCGCTCGGGGTGTTTGGCCTGGTCCGGGCCGCCTCGCCCCGGGTCAGCGGAGGGATCATGAGTATCGTGGCCATCGCCTTGGCGATTTTCGCCATCGGGGTGGCGGTGCTCGGTCTGATCGGGGCGATTATCCTTTGAAGGCAGGAGGAGCGCCTGCCACTGTTTGATCTGAGCGCAGGCGGTCGCCAGCACCCATTCGCCGATCGGCCAGGGCGGCGGTGCATCAGTAGCAGTGCTGGCCCCCCGGCTACTTTTTCCAGAACGACGGGAAAAAGAGCACCAGCACGGTGAACAGCTCCAGGCGCCCGAGAAGCATGCAGAGGATCAGTACCCCCTTGCCGAAGGGGAGGATGTGCCCATAGTTCTCTACCGGGCCGACGCTGCCGAAACCGGGGCCGACGACCCCGAGGGTGGCGATGACCGAACCGGCGGCGGAGACCATGTCGAGGCCGGTGGCCGCCATGAGGACGGTAGCGAAGATAAAGATCCCGATGAAAAGGGCGAAAAAGCCGAGAATTGCCTGCATCACCTCCCGGTCGACCGGCAGATCCCCCAGTTTGACCAGGCGCACCGCCCGCGGGTGGATGAGACGGAAGAGCTGCACTTGGGCGTGTTTGAAGAGGAGCAGGACGCGGGCGACCTTCATGCCGCCGGCCGTCGACCCGGCGCAGCCCCCGACGAACATGGCGATAAACAGGAGAAACTGGGAGGCGGCCGGCCACAGGGCGTAGTCGGCCGTGCCGAAGCCGGTGGTGGTGAGGATGGAGACCACCTGAAAGGTGCTGAAACGCAGATTCTCAAGGATAGAGTTGTAGACCGCCCCCTGATTGAACCACATCATCACCAGGATGAGGCCGACGATCAAACCGAGATAGACGCGCAGCTCCTCACTGCGGAAAAAGTCCCGCCCCCTCCCCCGCAGGAGATGCCAGTGCAAGGTGAAGTTGACCCCGGCGAGGAACATGAAGAAGATGACCACCCAGTCGACATAGGCGCTGGCGTAAGCGCCGATAGAAGCGTTGCGGGGGGAAAAGCCACCGGAAGAGAGGGTAGTGAAGGCATGGCAGAGGCTGTCGAAGAAGGTCAGCCCCCCCAGCATGAGCAGAACCGCCTGGACCGCCGTCAACAGAACGTAAACCCCCCACAGCAGCTTGGCGGTATCCTGGATGCGCGGCTTCAACCGGTCGGCCGTCGGTCCCGGCATTTCGGCCTTGAACAGCTGCATGCCGCCGACCCCCAGCATCGGCAAGATCGCCAGCGACAAGACGATGAACCCCATCCCCCCCAGCCACTGGGTCAGGGAGCGCCAGAACAGGATGCTGGCGGGGAGAGCCTCGATGTTGGTGAGGATCGTGGCGCCGGTGGTCGTAAAGCCGCTCATCGTCTCGAACACGGCATCGAGCAAAGAGGGGATGGCGCCGGAGAAAAGAAAGGGCAGGGCGCCGAAAAGAGAATAGAGAAGCCAACCGAACGTCACCACCGCGAAGCCGTCCCTCACCGACAGCTCCTTGGCGCTTTTACAGCTATGGAGCAATAGCGCGCCGGCCGCTCCGGTTACCCCGGCCGCCAGCAGAAAGATCCACCAGGCGCCGTCGGCGAAGTAGAGGGAAAACGGGATGGGGAGCAGCAGGGCAGCGGTGAGAAACAGGAGCAGTGCGCCAAGAATGCGCAAAACGAGGGTGGCGTTCATTCAGGAGAAAAATCTCTCGACTTTGGTCAACGATCCCGGCAGGGAAAAGACCACCACCCGGTCGCCGGCCTCCAGACGACTGTCGCCGGTAGGTATCTCGTAGGTCTGAGCCCTGACGATGGCGCCGATGATCGCCCCGGCCGGGAAATGCAGATCTTTCAGCGGCAGCCCGAGGGCGGCGATGCCGGGGCGCACCTGCAGCTCGAGAACTTCGGCGTTGCTCCCTTCGATGGTGGCGATGGAGATGACTTCCCCCCGGCGCACGTATTTGAGGATGGCGGCGGCGGCCGCCAGGCGCGGAGAGATGCAGGAGTCGATCCCCAGGGTGGGGGCGAGGGTGAGAAACTCGGGTCGGGTGACCAGGGCGATAGTGCGGCGGGCACCGCTCTGGCGCACCAGCAGGGAGCAGAGGATATTGGTCTCGTCGTTATCGGTGACCGCAATGAAGAGATCGGCGTCGTCCACCCCCTCGTCGACCAGGGTGCGGATGTCGGTCCCTTCGGCGTGGATGACCATCGTCTTTCTCAGCTTGGCCGAGAGCTTTTCACAGCGCTGCTCATCGCGGTCGACCAGTCGCACCTCGAACTGCAG
>JACZKF010000218.1 GCA_014860175.1 Desulfuromonadales bacterium
CAGCTCATTGCCCCTCACTTCGCCGCCCGCTTCACCGATCGTCGCTGGCTGATCCACGATCTGGGAAGAGGGGAGGGGATCTTTTTCGACGGCCAACGCTGGCTATTGGGCAAAGTCGAGCTGCAGCACCCGCCCCGCGACTCGGCCGAAGAACAGCTCTACGCCGGCCTCTGGCGGCGCTTCTTCGCCGCCGTCGCCATCCCCGAGCGCCGCAATCCCCGCCTGCAGCGGCATTTCATGCCACAGCGCTACTGGAAGCATCTGACGGAGTTCGGGGCGGAAGGGGAGGAATGAAAATCCTACGATAGCGACACCAATTTTTGCTGCAAAGCCGCCACGCCGGCCAGCGGGTTTTTTTCCCGCCACGTAGCGCTAAAGGACTGAGGTGGATATCGCTTGTCCGGTTTTGCAGGAATTCTGCGCCGGCAGAGAAAAGAAAAAAGTCGCTCCCTTATCCACTTCCCCTTCCCCCCAGGTCAACGACTGGTCGAGTGACAAAGAATACTGGGTTTCGGGCCATATTGCCGTTATGATGGCATCATCATAACCAAGTCGTTTTTGCACGATAGCCCTGGCCTCGCCGCCACCATTTAGGCCGGGGCGAGGGTTATCGAATGGGTAACGAACAGCGTCCCCATTAACCTCCGTCACTCCGCGTGCGCAATGCGTATAATCTCCCTGGCGATCTCCTCAGGAGAAAGAATAAAATCGACACACCCGCTCGCTATTGCGCTCTCAGGCATATCCGGCTGTGCGGCTGAGTCCGGCTTCTGCGCGATGGTTATCCCCCCGACCTCTTTGATACCGCACAGCGCCGCCGCTCCATCACCATCAAAACCCGAGACAATAACAGCGATAAGTTTCCCGTCCCAGTGCGCCGTCAGGGACCGCAGAAAGACCGTAATCACGTCCGGCCATCCGCGGGGCTTTGATATCGGTTCAAGACGGAACTCCTCATCAAGAATGTGCAAATCACGTTTTTCCGGAATGATGAACACGTGATTGGGCTCGATGAGTAATCTGTCGGTGATCAATTCGACCGGCATTTCCGTGTATCTCGGAAGAATCTCGTGGAGCAGGGTGGCGACGGTTCTCAGGTGATTGACGATGACGATGGCAACACCCATATCCGCCGGCAGATGCCGTAGTAACCGGGTATAGGCATCGAGGCCACCAGCCGAACCGCCCACGCAGACAACAGGAAAATCTTTTGCGCTACTCTCGGCTTTCATCGGCAATCACTCCGCTTCGGATCTTTCATTCCGGCCATTCGCCGTTCTTGCAGTGCGGCCCCAGCCAAGATTCTCTGCGGTGATCTCCCGCAGCCCGAGAATGGCTTGGCCTGTAATCAAAAGCTGTTGATGGATGCCGTGCACAAAAGTGGCGAAGGTGGTGGCTACCCCATGGGCGATCTCTTGCTCATTGCGCAGCTCGTTTTGACGCACAGAGTTGTATCGCTGGAAGTTGCTCCAGATCAGGATAAAGACCATCGGGAGCAACACCAGAGCCATGAGCAGGAACAGTTGAGCACGAAGCGATGGAAGGGGCCACAAGAAGCGCAATCGACCAGACCGATTGTTGATTATATCCTTCATTGTGAATCCTAAAGAACCCTCATGTTTTTAAGCCATCGCAGAGGCAATATTCAATATACCACGGGGGCGAATTTGATTCCGGCATTGATTCATACATCCTCGATTCTCTCCTCTCCAGTTCGTCGGCCAATCTTTGCGAAGGCACCGCGGCAAAGAAACGGGTCGGTGTCGGACAGCATTCGCCCGAGCCAAAGCTCTGCCCCCATTCCCCGACTGCCGCCCTCATTTTCCAAACGCCAAGGCCTTCATGCCCGTAAGGCAGCAAAATCACAAAAATGTCTTAGAATGGGTTCATGTTTTGTTGGGGAGAAGCTACCGCAAAAAGCGTTCATCTCCGGGTTGTCCTCGACCACCAGCACCAGCGGCCCCTGCGCCCCTACCGTCTCACTCGGACGCTTTCCGGCCCGCGTCTGCAGGTCGCTGATGGTGCCCGGTGCGATTTCCGGCTCGCTCAGCGGTCCCGCGGGTTTGACCTGCTCGCCGGCCGGGGCCCGCAACGGGATCTCGACCGTGAATCGCGCCCCACCGTCGGTGGCGTCGCCAACCTCAACCGAGCCGTTGTGCAGCCTGACGAACTCATGCGTGATGGCCAGCCCCAGCCCCGTCCCTCCATGCCGTCGCGTGGCGCTGCTGTCCAGTTGGCGAAAGCGTTCGAAGACCGTCTGCCGCGACTCCTCGGGAATGCCTGGACCGGTATCCTCGACGCTAAAGACGGCTTGATCCCCTTGGGCGTGCAGTTGAAATCGCACTTGCCCGCCCTCGGGGGTGAACTTGAAAGCATTGGCGAGCAGATTGAAGAGCACCCGCTGGAGCATCTGCGGATCGGCCTCGGCCGGCAGCGCTTCCGGCGTTTCCAGCGAAAATCCGATCTGGCGCTCGGCGGCAACGCTCTCGAAGTGGGAAGCGACGAACCGCGCCAGGTGCGCGAGATCGGTTTCCGCGTAGTCGATCATCATCCGCCCCGCAGCGAGCTTTGAGAGATCGAGCAGGTCGTTGACGTTTTTCAGCAAGGTCCGGGCATTACGGACGACGACGCCGAGATCATGACACTGCTTTTCAGTGAGATCGCTTTGGGTGAGCATTCTTTGTACGGGTCCGAGAATCAGCGTCAACGGGGTGCGCAGTTCATGACTGATATTCGCCAGGAACTCGTCTTTGACGTGAAGCGCCTCCTCCAAGGCGTTCTTCGCCTGCTGGAGTTCCAATTCCATCTGCTTGCGGGCGGTCATGTCGAGGTTGACCCCGACCCAGGCAATAATGTTGCCCTGCTCGTCGCGCACGGGGAGCCCCTTCGACCAGATGGTGTGAATCTTTCCGTTTCGATCGATGATCCGGTGCTCGTGATCCCACGGATCGCCGGTGCGTATGCAGTGCATCCACTTGCGCATCATCGGCTCCACATCCTCGGGTACAAGGCGCTGGGTCCAGCCGAATTTTTTCTGCTCTTCCAGGGTCATGTTAAGCAGGTCGAGGAAAGAGGGGCTGACGTACTCCGCCTCCCCCTTTGGGTTGCACCACCAGACGCCGAACGGAACCGTCTCACCCATGTAGCGGTAACGCTGCTCCGACTCGGCAAGGGCTTTGACCGCCTCCCTCGGCCCTGGCGCGGGTCGCCGCCGCTTCGGCACGCGCAGCTTCCACCTCGACCCGTGCCCTATGTTCGGCGTGCTTGGCCTCCTCGGCTGCTTGCCGCAGCCGGCTCACGATCTCGGGATGCACGCTGGCGCTGTTCGCCTGATCCTGGAGCAAATCAGCTAGGGTGCTCAGCTCGGTGCTTAGAGTCATCTTTACCTGCTCAGCCATTTGCTGCTCTGCCTCCTCGGTCCTGCCGCCCTGGTCGGCGAGGTGGGCGAAATGGAGATCGTCGCGTTTGACGATTCGGCTGCGGATGAAAACACTCTATTTCCGATGCTGCTGTTGAAATTCACTATCAGTATAACCCACGGGGATGACCGCGGATCAAGCCGGAGGGATGGAGATGCCCAGGAGCCCAACTCGTGTGAAGGCATCCGCCGTAGTTGCAGAAATCAAGGTCCCTTTTGGGGGCGATGGAGCGGATCAGGCGGAGGATGGGAAAAAGGTGACGGTAAAGCTCTCGGCATTTTTTTGAAACCAGGTTGGCTAAGAACACACAACTTATGGTGCAAGTGCCTTATATTCTTCCATATATTGGAGTGGTGGGCTATAGTCAGGGGGTGATGAAACCAGTGAGGAGGGGAGTTTAGGATGAGAAAATCACTTGATCATGCTCTAAGCACCGGAATCCCCGGATTGGACGAGGTCCTTCTGGGCGGGTTGGTTCCCCACGCAACCTACCTGGTAGAGGGGGACCCCGGCGCCGGCAAGACCACGCTGGGGCTGCAGTTCCTTCTCGAAGGGGTTCGACTCGGGGAGCCGGTCCTGCATATCACCCTTTCCGAAAGCGAGGCCGAATTGAAGGGTTCGGCAGCCTCGCACGGCTGGTCGCTGGACGGGATCACCATTTTTGAGCTGCTTAATGCGGATGAGCAGGCTGGTGCGCAAGGGGAGTACACCATGTTCCACTCGTCCGAGGTGGAGCTGGGTGAATCGACCAGAAGAATAACCGAAGTGGTCGAGCGTACCGGCGCCAAGCGCATTGTTGTCGATTCAATTGCCGATATGCGGATGGCGGCGCAGAACCCCCTCTGGTTCCGACGGCAGCTCCTGGAACTGAAGCGATTCTTCACTGCCCATGGCTGCACAGTACTTCTCTTGGAGGAAAAGCCTGACAGTCAAACCCGGACGATTGCCGAAGGGGTGCTCCTGTTGGAACAGGTGCCTGCCGAATTCGGAGGTCACCGGCGCCGGTTGCGCTTTCTCAAGGTCCGAAGGAAGCAATATCTCGGCGGATACCACGATTTCGCAATTTTGACCGGCGGTTTGAAGGTTTTTCCCCGGCTTATTGCCCGGGAACAGCATGAGACATTCCTTTCGGCGGAAGTGACAAGCGGCATTCCCGAACTGGACGCACTGACGGGGGGCGGTCTCCCCAGGGGGTCGAGCACCTTGATCCTGGGTCCTTCTGGGGTCGGAAAGAGCACTATCTCCAGCCGCTATCTCTTCTCCTTCATCGAGGAGGGGGGAAAGGCCGCCGTTTTCCTCTTTGACGAAAGCAACGAAAATTTCCTGACCCGCGCCAGGGGGCTGGGGATGGACTTCGCCCCCCACCTGCAAAGCGGCGCCCTCCGACTCCAGCAGGTCGACCCGGGTGAGCTGTCCCCCGGGGAATTCGCCGATACCGTGATCCAGATGGTGAACGGGGGCGTTCGCATGGTGGTCCTCGACAGCCTGGGCGGGTATATCTACGCCATGCCGAGCGAGCAGTTCCTGATGCTCCACATGCATGAGCTGCTGATGGCCCTGGCCAACAGGGGGGTCACCACCTTGATGATCAACACCCAGCACGGGCTGCTGGGGTCCCAGGTCCAGTCGGATGTCGATCTTAGCTATCTTTCGGATGCGATTCTTCTGCTTCGCTATTTCGAAGCGCTGGGCGAGGTGCGGCAAGCGATCTCGATGGTAAAGAAACGGACAGGTTTGCATGAACGGACGATCCGGGAGCTGAAGTTCGAGGGTGGACAAATTCGCATTGGCGAGCCGTTGCGCCAGTTCCAGGGCGTACTCACCGGGACTCCCGCCTTGACGGGGCCTGCCGCGCCAGATGTGAAGTCCGATGAAAAAAGATGAGGTGTTCACCCTGCAAGAGGAGAGGGTGCTGGTTCTCGCCCCCACGCCGCGGGATACGCAGATCTGCTGCGAGACCCTCGCCCAGGCAGGTATCACCGGCGTCCCCTGCGGCAATCTGACGGAGCTGTGCAACCAACTTGAAGCCGGCGCCGGCGCCGCCCTTCTGACCGAAGAGGCATTTTCCGCCGAGGGAGTCCCGCTGCAACGCTGGCTGCAGGCCCAACCCTCCTGGTCCGATTTTCCGCTGCTGTTCCTGACCCGTGGTGGCGCCGAATCGTTGGTCGCCCTGCGGGCGATGAATCTCCTCGGCCATGTGATTCTGCTGGAGCGCCCCCTGCGAAAAGCCCTCCTGGTCAGCGCCGCTCGCGCCGCTTTGCGGGAGCGGCGACGGCAATACCAGACGAGACGCCATCTGGAGATGCTCGACACTGCCCGACAGGCCGCCGAGGAGGCCAGCCGCGCCAAAAGCGAGTTTCTGGCCAATATGAGCCATGAGATCCGCACCCCGATGACCGTCTTCATGGGCGTCACCGAACACCTTCTTCAGATCGACCAAGACCCCGAGCACCGCACCTTCCTGAAAATGGCCGAGCAGTCGGCACAGCGCCTGCGCGTCCTCATCGACGATATCCTCGATTTATCCCGGATCGAGGCGCGGGGGATGGAGGTCGAGGAAGCGGAATTCGAAATCCGAAGCTGCCTCCGTAGTGCTGTGGACCTGTTCACCCTTGCTGCCCGTGAGAAGAACCTCAGGCTGGAAATGGAAGTGGCGGCCGAAGTCCCTTTCCGGGTGGTTGGCGACCCGGACAAATTGGGACAGGTGTTGATCAACCTGATCGGCAACGCCCTTAAGTTCACCCACGAAGGGGAAGTCCGTATAAGCGTCTTACGCCGGACCGACGCCCTGGAATTTGCCGTGGCTGATACTGGCATCGGCATTCCCGAGGAGAAGCAGCACCTGCTCTTCCAGAGCTTCAGCCAGATGGACAGCTCCTTTCAACGCCAGTACGGCGGCAGCGGACTGGGGCTGGCGATATCCAAAGGGCTGATTCATTTGATGGGTGGAGAGATCGCCGTCCGGAGCCGGAAGGGAAGGGGCACTGTTTTTACCTTTACCCTCCCCTTGAAGACCGAATCCAATTTTCAGAGCACTACGCCAGTAAAACCCCCGCCCGAAGAGCCGGCCAGGAAAAACCCATCGGCCCGTATTCTGTTGGCTGAAGATGACCTCATGGTTCAGGAAATTGTGAAAATGATTCTTGCCCAGGGCGGTTGGCAGACAGAGACCGCGAAGACTGGCAGGGAGGCTGTCGAGAAGTGGGAAGGCGGGGATTTTGACCTCATTCTCATGGACTTGCAGATGCCTGAGATGAACGGCATCGAAGCGACCCAGACCATCCGGGAGAGGGAAGCCAAAGAAGAGAAGCGGATCTGCATCATTGGTCTGACTGCCCATGTGCGGCGGGAAATCACGGATGATTGCCTGCAGGCGGGGATGGACAGAGTCCTGACAAAGCCCATTCAGATGAAGGACCTTCATACAGCCATCGACATTTGTCTGTCGGATAAAGAGATACGCCACTAGTTGAGTGTTCGAAAAAATTCCACAATCCACCTGGGCAGGCCCATTTTGTCGATGGGCAAATGCCAAGAGGAGCGCGGATCGCTTCCAGATATATTTCTGTTGAACCTGCGCCGGCTTTGCGTGTAGATCTGAACAGAGGTGTCAGATTTTAGGAGGTGCGATGAACATCGAACTGGTTCGTAACTTTTTTCTGTGGTCTGCCCTGATCAACTACGGGGTGCTGCTCTGCTGGTTCCTCGTCATCCGCCTGGCCCGCGACCGGGTTCACCGTCTGCACGGCCGCTGGTTCCGGCTGTCGGGCGAGCAGTTCGACGCCATCCATTATGGGGCGATGGCCCTCTACAAGCTGGGGATACTTCTGTTCAATCTCGTCCCGTACGTTGCCCTGCTGATTGTCGGCTGAGCATGTTCGAAGTCCGGGCCGACGATCAGCGTCTGGAAATCGTCTCCCCGCTGCCGTGGGGAAGCCGGCTCCTCTTTGCGATCCTTGGGCTGATTCCCCTTTTGGCTCCTTACGAACTGCTGTGGCGCATCCGCTGGGAGAGCTACCTGCACCCGTTTTTCCTGTTGGCGGCCGTCGTCGCGGCGGGGGCGGTGGCCGTCAGCGGCCTCTTCATCTTTGCCGGCATCGCCGGGCTAGCCACCCGGATCGTCCTGGACAGGGCGAGCGAGACTTTCACATCCACGGTGGCCGCCCCGGTCGTCGCGCGGCGCACCCGCATCTACCCCCTGTCATCCTTGGCGGAAGTCGACATCCGGGTCCACGAATGGAGCGATGGGGCTCCGAGCTTTTCGCTGCGGTTCACCATGGCGGACGGCACCACCGTCGAGGCGGCCAGCTCCTGGTCCCGGACCGAGGTTGAGCGGGGGAGGGCGCAAGTGGAGGAATTCTGTATGTCAATCAGGTGCTTAAAAGAAGGGTGGGCGGATGATTAGTTATCTGCAGAGCGTTTGAAGGGGAGGCGTGGAACGCCTCCCCTTCAGCCATCCTGATTCATTTCTATGTATATCAGCCTTCATTCTCTCCTGTGGCGGTTCAGATAGCGGCGATCATGAACTGGTCAGCGGACCTGGAAATCGAGGGCGCGCAGACCATGATATTGCGTGGCGCTGCCGTAAGTGATGCCGAGCAGGTAATCGCCGACCCAGGTAGCACTCGGCATGGTCAAATAGTACAGGACCAGGTTGCTGGACGGTGCCGGCACAGCAACGGTGGCCGAGGCCTCCTGTAGCGGGTTTGCCGGATCGACCAGCGAGTAGGCGCGGACGGTCGGCGTGTCGTAGTCGAAGGAAAAGAGCCTACCGTTTCTCTCCTTGAGCCTCCCGGCCGGGAGGCCTTCCACCGTCGTCACCACGATCGGATGGGTCGGGTCGGCGACATCGACAACCTTCAGGTCCGCAACCGATTTCCAGCCCCCTGCATAAATTACCCGGTAAGCCGTTGTGTAGACATATCTGCCGATTTTGACCGCAGTCGACTGACATTCAGCCCCCAGACCGACATTCCCGACTTCTGCCACGGCTGCCAGGTCCGACAGATTGTAAATCCGCAGGGTTCCGTTCTCCCCGCTCGGCAGATAGAGCAAGGTCCCGTCAATCATCATGATCCCAGGGCCGCCATTTACCATGTTGGGAACGCTCCACTGACTGAAGACGGTGGGGGCATCGGGATCGCTGATGTCGATCACGTAGATCAGGTTGCGGCTGTAATCGTGGATGAGCAGGTGTCCGGAATAGACCAGTGAGGCGTTGGACAGGAGTGAGCTTTCCGTTTGTAGCGTCAGGGTACCGCGCAGGACCGGGTTCGCCGGGTCGCTGACATCGACCCCGGAAAGATGGGTGGCGAGGCCATGGCCGCCGGACGACGACCGTATGACCCAGACCGTGTTGTCGCGTACGGCATGGGGTTCGACGCGAAGATCGGGGTAGCCGTGGGTGACGGTGCCGAGCAGGGAAGGGGAGAGGGGATCCCTGACATCGAGCACCTTGAAGAGTGACCCCTCTATGAGGTAGGCCCTGCCGTCAGCCACCAGACCCCACCTTGGCCCCAGGCTGATGCTGATTGCCGTGGTCGGCAGGATATAGGCGGGGCCGCATTCGACGGCAACCGTCACTGCCGAGGAGATCACCTTGCCGGCGGCGTTGCTGACCAGGCAGGCCTGGGCCGGCATCGACGAAGGCTGCATCTTTACCGTCACTGCGTAACCGGCCCCGCTGGCCACCGGTGTGGCGAAGAGGAAAGCGCCGTCGGCATCGATGGAAAGGTCGTCGCCGGCGTTATTCTGCAGCACCAGGCCGCTGCCGGTCAGGCCGCTGACGGTGCCGCCGATGGCGTAGCTGTTGGTGGCGCAGACGACTGCCACCCCGGTCACCTCGGCGTCGGTGATCTGGCCGGTGCCGTCGTTGACTGTGCAGGTCTGCTCGGGATCGGTGGGTTGCGACTTCACAGAGACCGTATATGCGGCCCCGCTGGCCACCGCTGTGGCGAAGGTGAAGGCTCCGTCGACATCGATGGGAAGATCGTCGCCGGCGTTGTTCTGCAGCACCAGGCCGCGGCCGGTCAGGCCGCTGACGACGCCGCTGACGGCGTAGCTGTCGGTGGCGCAGATGATTGTTACGCTGGTTACCTCGGCGCCGGCGAACTTGCCGGTGCCGTCGTTGACCGTACAGGTCTGGGAAGGGGCGGAGGGGTGCGACTTTACCGTAACCGCATAGTCGGCCCCGCTGGCGAGCAGGGCGGAGAAGGCGAAAGGACCGTCGGCATCGATGCTCAGGTCGTCGCCACCATTATTCTGCAGCACCAGGCCGTTGCCGACCAGGCCGCTGACCGCTCCGCCGACCGATCCGGGCGGCGGTACCCGATCATTATCGTCCCCCCCGCAGGCAACCAGCGAGGCCGCCAGCAATAACGCCCATGTCCCCCTGGTCGCCCTGAGCCACATCTTTTCATTGCCGCTTTCCAATCGCATACCTGTTCCTCCCTGTGGACAATCCAACAATACAAACTGCCACCATCATCGAGCCAAATTGCCGATGGCGGCAAGTCGACTAAATGTCAACCTGGGGAAAATAATTGACGTGGGGGGAGGTGGCGCCAACGATTCTTTCGGCCGGCATGTGCGGTGTCGACCTTATGCGGCGATGGCCATCTCCATGCATTTCCATATTCCTTCCTTATTTCCTGCAAAGTTGCTCGATAGAGTGACCACCATGGTTGACATCTATTGGGCGGGGGGAAGGAGAGGCGATGTACGGACTGATGAAGTGGTGGGTTGTGTCCGGAATGTTGCTGTCGATTTTGGCCGGTTGCGGGGGAGGTGGTGGTGATCGCGATCGTCCCCCCCTCATTGGGCTGGTGGGGATCGATGACCGTCCCACGGTGGCGATCACCGCGCCGGAATTGACGGTCGAGTACAGTTTGCCCGGGGTGCCGGTCATCTTTGTCGTCTCCCTCCTCAGTGACCAGCCGAGGGACGGTGACATCGCCTTCGATCCGGTCCAGGGCACTTTCACCTTGACCCACGGCCCTGACACTCTTCTTTTCGGGATTGACAGCGCCAGTCCAAACCGGCCCGAGTACCGGGCGTTTCTCGACTTTCCCCTCGACGGCTCGACGGGTGGCGCGGTCATCCCCCTGAACGCCTCCATCCTGTCGGCTCACTTGACCATCTTCGTGAACTTCGTTGACTTTTCCGCTACCGTCCCGGTTCTTCTCGATCTGGTTGAGTATTCAGTGGTTTCAGGACTCACTCCCGCTGATTACTCCACCGCTCCTCTGGCGGTTCGAGCCTTCAACATATTTGGTTCCGACGTAGGCCGGGACGTGTTGATCGATGTAACCCAGCTGATGGCGGCAACCCAGTCGCGCGGTCTGGCGGATTTCCAGGTCCGGTTGCTGCTGGGACCATAAGCGGCAGGGGCACAGCCCACAACAGCCCTCGATCTCTGGATCGGGGGCTGTCTGAATTGACGGACACGTCCTTACCTTCAGCCAGCTTGGGCAAAGGCCCGCCTTTTCCATCTGTTCTCCCGCCAGCCCACGCGCCTGAAAGTCCGTCCGCATCTGATAGCACCGCGAGCAGGCGCAGCGAATCGTCGATGATCTTCTCGAAAGCAAGTTCAATCAGGACTAGATCAGCTTCGTGGCGAAGGACGAAAGGGGAATACGCCGCGGAAAGGACTCCCATCGGGTCGGTGGAAAAAGGTGCCGTCACCGGCGCCGCCATCGGCGGGGGTGGGCATTTCTGGCCGGGATCGACGGTATCGTCGCCGTGCCGGCCGCCGGCTCGGTCATCGCCGCCGGAGCGATTCTGGCGGCCATCGCCGGCGCAGGAGTCGGCGGTTTCATCGGAGGGATCATCGGCGCTTTGACCAAGGGGGGCGTTCCCGAAAGGGATGCCCGCTACTTCGCCGAAGGGGTGCGTGACGGCGGCATCCTGGTAGTCGTCCACCCCGAAGCGGAGCGCGTGGAAGAGGCAAAAAGAGTGATGGAGCGCAACGGCGCGGTGACGGCATGGAACGACGACGGCACGCCTCGCCGAAGGTCGGTTGCAGGGACGTGGGGACCGGGGCAGACGCCTGAGGATCGTGCGAACCGCTGAGATCGCGAGAAAAAAGGGCGCTCGGCTTCCCGATCAGGTGGATGCCGGGTGTGTAAAACCGTGATGCATCCCGTCATTTCTTTCTTGACGGCGGGGAAACGTGTGTTAAAAAAACTGAATACAAAATAATCTCCGACAAGAGCAAACTTGGAGAAATCCAGGGACGCAAAACCACGGGTCCTCGCTTTACCTGAAGGTGAAGACGGATAGCCGGGTGGCCGAAGAGAATCACCAACCCTCGCTTAGGGTTCGGGATTGCGCCAATCTTGTCTGAGATTGGCGTTTGTTTGTTCTGCGCAACGGATTATCGAATGGATGCACGTGTTACCACATCAGAGAGTTTGCATCTATGAAGCCATCCGTTCTAATTATCGACGATTCCAAAAACGTACGGCAACAGGTCTCCAACATTCTGGGAAATGCCGCCTTGTCCAGGTCTGTTCTCGAAGCCAGCGATGGAATCGAAGGGTTTAAGCTGATGCGGGACAACCATCCGGATATCATCCTTTGCGACATTCAAATGCCGAAGATGGATGGGGTCAAGTTTCTGCGCCTGCTGAATACGCAAAAGGGACTGCAGGACATTCCGATTATTATGATCACCAGCAGGAAAGAACCTGAATCCAAAATCCTCTGTCTGGAACTGGGCGCCAGCGATTACGTCACCAAGCCTTTCGACCCAGGAGAGCTTCTGGCCCGAGTCAGGGTTCAACTCAAAGCGAAATCATTTCGGGACCGGCTTAAGGAAAGCAACGAAAAATTGTTCCAATTGTCCCATACCGATCCGCTGACCGGCCTCCCCAACCGCCGTCAGATGATGGAAATCCTGAAGGTGGAAATGGATCGCAGCACCCGTAGCGGAGATCCACTTTCCCTGGTCCTGATCGACGTTGATGATTTCAAGAGGATCAATGATGCCTACGGCCACCCGAAAGGGGATGAGGTCCTTAGGAGTCTTGGAGAAACATTCAGGAGGCATCTGCGGCAATACGATTCGGTGGCTCGATTCGGAGGGGACGAGTTCCTTTTGATTTTGCCAGCTACCGATCTTTCCCACTCCACCTTCATTGCCGAGCGGGTGCGCCAAGAGGTGGCACAGATGGTCGATGGTGATTTTGACGCGTTGAGAGTGACTGTCAGCCTCGGTGTTGCCAGTCATCCGGTAGGGCAGGTGCAGAGCCTTGATGATTTGATTCGAAAAGCTGATTACGCTCTCTACCAAGCCAAGCGGAAAGGCCGCAATCGCGTGGTAGCAGATAAACACAATTTATAGACCTGCGTCGGTCGATGCAGGACAAAGGCGCTTATTCCTATGGGGGGAAGGGGACACGTGCATGATGGCTGCAATCGCACCTAAAGTATTGCTGGTGGACGACATGGATTTTTTTCTCGAGAAGGGGAAGGAATATCTGAACGAGACCCGGGTCGAGGTGGTTACGGCCAAGAACGGGCAACAGGCGCTGGATGTGGCGTTGAGAGAGAAGCCGGACCTGATCTTCTTGGATGTCATGATGCCGGTGATGGATGGGCTGACCTGCTGCCGAATTCTCAAAGCCGATCCCCGCCTGCGGGAGATCCCGGTGGTGATGCTGTTCGCCGGATCGAAGGAGGTGACGGCGGATACCTGCAGGAGGGTCGGATGCGACGGGGTATTGACGAAACCTGTCCCCCGCGAGACCTTTCTGAGCATTGGTCACACCTTTCTCCCGCAGATCGACCGCCGAGAAACACGCCTCCCCTGTCAGGCCGAGATCAATGTGCGTCGAGCAGGCGGCGCCGAGACGATGGCCACCTCTGCCGATCTCAGCGCATCCGGCATGTACGTCGTCAGCCAGGAGCCGGCGGCCGTCAGTGAGATCGTCCGGCTGTACGCCCGGTTTCCCAGGAGCATCGGTGCTGCGGACATCTCGGCCATCGTCGTCTGGGTGAATCAGGGAGAGTCCCGGAAGATACCATCGCTCCCCTCGGGGTTCGGCGTAAAGTTCACGGGATTGAATGTCGCCACCCGGCTGATCATCACTCAGGTGCTGACCAAACTCTCGGTCCCGAGCGGCAGCCAGCGGGCGATCCAGACAGCCGTTTAAGCCGGTGCCCGATTTTCGACCCGGAAGTGCTCCAAAGATTGGTCAGAAGCCCGGGAAGCGGTGACCTCCCCTGCTACAGGCTTTTTCAGTGAGGTTGACTCCTCCCATCCCCGCAGTATGCTCTTGCTTGATTCAATCCTGGCGGCGACGGGCACAAGCCTCTTCCCGACCAGGTGACCCTGTCATCAGGGAGAATGGCCGGCAGCCAGTCCCGTTTCGAGGAGTGGCCCCCGGCCTTTTGCTTTCCGGGCTCGACCCGGGAAGGGGGCGAAACAGAGGTGTTTAATATGAGCCGAAAATTACACGAATTTGCCGTTTGGCTAGAGTTCCTGGTGGGGGCTGGTCTCGCCATTTTTTTCCACTCGGTCCTGCATTATCAAGAGGCTGCTTATGTGATCTTCGGCATCGGCATGCTCCTCTCCCTGGCGACCTTTCTGGTAAAGGAGGAGATCGGCAAGACGAAAGAGGCACTGCTGGTCGAGTATCAGAAGGCCCACGAGATCCCTTTCGAACTCGCCCGGATCTCCGATCCTGATTGCCGGGCCAAAGCCCAGGAACTGATTGCCGGCACCAAGCGGACAATCACCCTTCTGCAGCATGGATTCATTCCTCTGGACGAAGCGGAGTTCTACCTGGAAGGGGCTCGACTGGCCGAACAGGCCACGGGGCGGCTCAAGGCCGTCGACCC
Organism: Desulfuromonadales bacterium; assembly: GCA_014860175.1. Classification (GTDB taxonomy): domain Bacteria; phylum Desulfobacterota; class Desulfuromonadia; order Desulfuromonadales; family JACZKF01; genus JACZKF01. The sequence continues at coordinate 14,262 of JACZKF010000218.1, forward strand.
GATCACCGCCGGGTGGCTCACCCGGGGGGCGTTGATCAAATATTACCAGTCGAATTTGCGCGCCCTCGACCGCGGGGTCCGAATTACCCGCATCTTCATCCTCGATCGGGAACACCTGGATGATCCTGAAGTCCAGGAGGCGCTCCTCACGCAATACCGGGACGATATCGACGTGCGGGTCGCCTTCGGCAGCGAACTGCCGGCCGCCAGAGATCTGGAGGAGATTGTCTGCTCCTGGGATTTTGCCGTCTACGACGAACGATGCGTGACCGACTCCTGTGGTCAATCGGGAAAGTCTTTCGGCAAAAAGACCTCCAGCCCCGACGAAGTGGCGAAATACTTGCGTCTTTTCGATCTGATCGAGCACAACGCCCAGGCCGTCGTCGTCGAAGGTGACCGGATAGTTATCCCCACCGGCCATTGCCGGACAAAGCCGCCGGAGGAGGCCGCGGAGTTGTGCGAGGGTACCTGAGCTCTTTCAAAAAGCCGGACATGGGGATGACTTGACGGGTGAAAGGAGGGGGATAGAGTGAATTTACAATTGAACTGTTAGCCGAACAGAGCAGGAGAAGAACCATGGCGACAACAACGGATTCTGCAATGGAGCAGGCGGAAGGAGCGCTGTTCATCACGCGCGTCTTTGACGCACCGCGCGAGCAGGTGTGGAAGGCTTGGACTGACCCTGAGGAAGCGATGCGCTGGTGGGGGCCGAAGGGTTTCACCACCCCGTACTGCAAGATCGACTTACGCGTGGGGGGCGCTTATCACAACTGCATGCGTTCCCCTGAGGGCCAAGACTTTTGGAGCACGGGTGTTTATCGGGAAATCGTACCGCTGGAGCGGATTGTCTGCACCGACTCCTTCGCCGACGAAAAAGGCAACGTCGTCCCGGCCACCCATTACGGCATGAATGCCGACTTCCCCGAAGAAATGCTGGTGACGGTGACGCTCGAAGATCATGAAGGGAAGACGAAACTCACCCTTCAGCACGCCGGCCTGCCGCCAGGAAAAGACCTCGATGACTGCCGCGCCGGCTGGAACGAGTCCTTCGACAAACTCTCAGAAGAACTGACAAAACCTTGAAAACCGAAGCTCCATATTTTCCGAAAGAGTTTTTCTGAGCTTTCCCCCCAAGCAAAAAAATAAGCGGTGGTCATACCCGCCGGATAAACTGTTCCATATCAGTGGCTAATGGTGCGGTCAGGGTGCAGATGGTCTGATGGATGGGGTGGAGAAACTGCAATTGGTGGCTATGCAGCGCCTGACGCTGGAAGATGGCCGCCGGAGGTGGGTTGCGTCGCCAACCGAGATACTCTTCGTCATTCATCGCATACAGGGCATCGCCGGCAATGGGGTGGCCAATGGCCGCCAGGTGGACTCGCAGTTGATGGGTGCGGCCGGTTTCGGGGTGTAACTCGAGCAAGGTAAGATTGCCGGTGAGCTTGCGGACGGTTTTGTAGTGGGTCGCCGCCGCCTTCCCTTCCTCCCTGGCGACGCCAAAGCGGGGTACCAGGGCATTTTTGACCGGGCCGATGGGTAAACGGATGGTGCCGCTTGCGGGGGCGGGGCAACCGACGACCACCGCCAGATACCGTTTGTCCACCGCTCCCGCCGCGAATTGCTGCATCACCTGGCTGAGTACAGCCTTATCCCGTGCCAGCAGCACCAATCCCGAGGTGTCAGCGTCCAACCGGTTGACCAGGTTGGCTTCGGGGTAAGGGGGTTGGCGGACGGTGCGCACATGATAAATCAGGTTGGCTGTGATGAATCTGCCGCGACCATGGACCCGCAATCCTGCTGGTTTGTTGATGCCGAGCAGCCATTCGTCTTCATAGACCACCTCATACTCGAAGTTGACTGCAGGCGCTTCAAAGTCGGGCAAATCACAACCGATGATGTCGTCCTTGGCAACGGTCCTTGTCCCGTCACAGCCGACGCCATTGCAGAAAATTCGTCCCGTCTGTACCAACTCACGCCAGGCTTCTTCTGGCAGATAGGTAAAGCGGGTGGCCAGGTACTCAATAACTCTCATGCCGTGAAATGGGGCGGGCACCTTTGAGGCAATATTCATCAGTCCTTCACCAGACACTTGGAAAACTACTAATGCAGCCGTATATAAATAATCAAATTTTACGTTTATGTCAAACGGCTGTATCTGGTTTTCAGTTTCAGCGTTTTCGCTGCCGGCTACAATCAGCATTTTCCCTTCAAGAGTGAGACCATGGCAACTAAATTAGTAAAGCGGTTGCAATGATGGCAATGGCATGAAACCTGCTCATGTTTTTCGATTTGGAGGAACTATGAGCGCTGACATCTACAGTACCGAAACCATAAAGCCCTTGAGCCAGTTCTTGACCGATTTTGCCAGGGCCGCCGCCAGATTCGGGTTTTTCATCCAAAACGAAACCAAAATGGACGTGGGGCGGATGTGCTGGCAAAATGGGACCAAGATGCCTGAGGAATTCGATCTTCATATGATTCAGGTATGCAAGCCGGCCAAAGTTGGGAAGACTTTGCTTGAAAACCCTGAGCGGGCGGTGCTGGTGCCCAAGTTTGTTATCGCCTTTACCAAGGACCAAAAAACGCAGATTCGCCTTCTGCGTTACTCACGGGAATTTGTGGCCAGTTTGTTCGATGACCTCGAGTTCTCGGATTCTTTGGCCAACAGCTTCAATGACATCGTATGCATTATTCAGGAGGCTGAGAAATAGGCGGAAACTCATCTCCTCCCAGCTAACGTTGCGCTCCTGACCCCCTCTGCAAGGATCGCATGCCTCCTGAAAACCCGCCCATCATCTGGAGCATCGGGCACTCCTCGCACCCGATGGCAGAATTCCTGGAACTCCTCAGGGGGGAGGGGATCGAGCGAATCGCCGATGTTCGGCGGTACCCAGG
>JACZKF010000219.1 GCA_014860175.1 Desulfuromonadales bacterium
CCCCCAGCCCCTCCTAACTAAGGAGGGGGGCTCCAAATCAAGCACGGACTTCCATTGACTGGCAGTTTCGGAAATTTTGAATTTTGAATCAAATACGAAGAAAGGGCATTTAAATGTCTGCAAAAGTCGCACTTATCACCGGCATCACCGGCCAGGACGGCGTCTATCTCGCCGAGTTCCTGCTGAAGAAAGGCTACATCGTCCACGGCATGAAACGCCGGTCGTCGCTGTTCAACACCGACCGTATCGACCACCTCTATCAAGACCCGCACGTGGAGCACCGTAACCTCATCCTCCACTACGGCGACCTGACCGACTCCACCAACCTGATCCGCATCATCCAGCAGGTGCAGCCCGACGAGATCTACAACCTCGCCGCCATGTCGCACGTCGCCGTCTCCTTCGAGACCCCCGAGTACACCGCCAACGCCGACGGCATTGGTACCCTGCGTATCCTCGAAGCGATCCGCATCCTTGGCCTGGAAAAGAAGACCCGCTTCTACCAAGCTTCCACCTCGGAACTCTACGGCCTGGTGCAAGAGACGCCGCAGAAGGAGACGACCCCCTTCTACCCCCGCTCCCCCTACGCCGTCGCCAAACTCTACGGCTACTGGATCACCGTCAACTACCGCGAAGCCTACGGGCTGTACGCCTGCAACGGCATCCTGTTCAACCACGAATCCCCGATCCGCGGCGAAACCTTCGTCACCCGTAAAATCACCCGCGCCGTCGCCCGCATCGCCCTGGGGCTGCAAGACTGCCTCTACCTGGGCAACATGAATGCCCTTCGCGATTGGGGACATGCCCGCGACTACGTCGAAATGCAGTGGCTCATGCTGCAGCAGGAAGCACCCGAGGACTTCGTCATCGCCACCGGCGTCCAATTCTCCGTCCGCGACTTCGTCAACGCCGCAACCAACGAACTCGGCATCAAACTGCGCTGGGAAGGGGAGGGGGTCGACGAAGTCGGCATCATCGACGATCTTTCCCAATTCAAAATTCAAAATTCAAAATTCAAAATTGGTGACGTAGTCATCCGTGTTGATCCTCGTTATTATCGCCCGACGGAAGTCGAGACGCTGCTCGGCGATCCGACCAAAGCCAAGGAAAAACTCGGCTGGACCCCGAAGACGACCTTTCAGGAGCTGGTGCGGGAGATGGTGTTGTCGGACCTGGAGGATGCGAAACGGGACGAGTTGTGTCGGAGCCATGGGTTTAGTACGTTTGATTACCATGAATAACTCTGAACCGAATTAGCCACGAATGCACACGAATACACACCAATGTGAAATTCAAATGATCAGAGCAGGCATTATTTACAGGGATTTACAGGATATTCAGGATAAGGGTCTGAAAACCTGGAATTAGCCACGAATGCACACGAATACACACAAATGTAAATTCGAATGATCAGCTCATGCGAAGGCGCGAAGGGCGCGAAGAAGGGCTTCGATCTTCGCGGCTTCGCGTGAGACGAATTGAATGTTTTCCTTCAGTGACGAATCATCTTTTGATTTTACTAACAGCACCGTTGGCGGTCGGTCGCAGGGGCATCACCGGAGAAGACCCGCCACCGGTGGCAAGAGACGCGGTGCAAGGGAGCGCCGCCCTGGTAAATTCGACTGGAGATAGCCGGCAAGGAAAATCGCCGCGACGGCATGCCAAGCGCAGCGAAGCGCCATTTTCTTGCTTACTTCTTTTGGGGCGTTGCAAAAGAAGTAAGGCGGGGGGCGGGGGCGCAGCGCCCTGCGGTCTTGAGGTTTCGCCCGTGACTGGGTCAGGTCCAGAGGGGCGAGTGGCAATTTAGATTTTTGACTTATGGAACCCACCCCTCGATGGACGTTCTTTTCTATTTAGCTAACTTGTTCTCTGTGCTCTTTGTGTCGCCATGTTGAAGGTGGTTTGACCACGTCAGCGCGGGGGCTGCACCCCCGGACCCCGCCCTACTTCTTTTGCTCGCTCAAAAGAAGTAGGCAAGAAAAGAGCGTGCGCTGCGCTCGGCATGGAACCCTTCCCCGTTGTTGTTCTCACTGATCTTCCTTCTGAGCAGTGCAGCCGGCTGCACTTCGTTGGCGATAGCCCGTACGACAGTGATCATTCCAGCAGTTTTCCAGGCTGTTGAGAACTACAGTCTGCATGTTGCCTTCGGTGCTCGTTGGTTTTGACGAATCATCTTTTGATTTTACCAACAGCACCGTTGGCGGCCGGTCGCAGGAGCCGCGCTGGAGAAGACCCACCACCGCCCTGTGGCCCAGGACGAGCGCCTTCGGTGTTCGTTGGTCTCGCCTGTGGCAGCTTCAGCCCCATGTCAATACCAATCGACCAGTTTCAACCCCTTGATGCGCCTGAACTCCGATGTGTTGTGGGTGATGAGGGTGACTTTGTTGGCGAGGGCAGTGCCGGCGATCAGATTGTCGATCGGCCCAATGGGAGTGCCGAGCTTTTCGAGTGAGGTACGAACTTTAGCGGCACATTCCGCTTCCTCTTCACCGAAGGGGACAACAGTCACCAGGTTGACCAAGGTTTGCAGCTGCTTGCGGCGTTTTGCGGGGGCCTTCGATTTTTCCAGGCCGACTTCGAGTTCGTACAGGACGATGGCCGGAATGCCGATATCCACTGGGGGTATTTGCAGAAGGTTGTCGGCAACTTGGCCGGTTCCTTTGAAAAAGGAGATGATCGTATTGGTGTCGATGAGGTATTTCACAGCGATTCCCTCGGCAGATCTTTCCCTTCGGTTTTTCGGATCTCTTCCTGTTCAGGGACATCCTGCCATTCGCCGACCATTTCGCGCACGACCTCCGGCCATTCAGTGGAGGTCTTCTCCTTAATCAGCCGGGTGATCCACTGGCTCTTCGATAGGCCGGAATGCTCGACGGCCTGGCGGAGTTTTTTGTCGGTCTGTTCATCAAGATAGATGGTGACCTGGCCCATAACCTTCTCCTTGGCTTTAGCCGGAAAGGATCTTTCATTTATATGTGCAAGTATATGTTTTTAGAGTTTGAGCGTCAACTCCTATCCACCCAAGAACCCACTCCGGGTGGCTTGAGGGGCGTTATTAGCAACGGGCGTGAGGTGATTTGAGTAAAGGCAATCTCTCGCCCGCGCCTTGCAGTCGCTCGAGGCACAGAGGACACAAACGTAGGCTTGGGGACGGGGAAACCTCCAGGGTCAGGCCTAACATTCTCACATTTGCCATAACGGCCGCGACATATGGAAATGACAACCGAAAATTGACCACCTGTGATTACCGAATTTTGACCACCCTCCGTGGTTAGTGGTCAGTCTTGTTTCGGAGATTTTTTCGCAGCAGATCTTCCTCCTTTCAGGGTCTGCTTGAGGCGGTAGCTGTACCAGGTGCATTCGATGATATGGGCACGGTGGGTGAGCCGGTCCAGAAGTGCGGCGGTCATATTGGCATCGCCAAAGACCTGGGTCCAATCGGCGAAACCGAGGTTGGTGGTGATGATCACTGAGCCGCGCTCGTAACGCT
>JACZKF010000220.1 GCA_014860175.1 Desulfuromonadales bacterium
GGATATGACCGAATCCCACCTCGCTGCTGCAGACAATCAAGGAGACCTCCATCTATCGGATCAGCAGCCTCTCCGATGCCGCCTTCGACCGAATTCGTGGCGAGCTGACCCTGGGGATCCTAGGGCAGCGCACCCCGCACCAGGTCACGCAAGCGATCATCGGCGGGCTGGATTCCCCTGGGGTGTTCAAGAGCCTGGAGGAGCGGGCCGAGACGATTACCAAGCTGGAGATGGGGCGCACCTTCAGCCAGGCGCAGCAGGCCGGCATGAAAGCGGCCGCCGAGACGGTGCCGCAGCTGCAGAAGCAATGGTGGCATGCCGGGCACCCGAAGCGGCCGCGCCTGAACCACCTGGCCATGCACGGGCAGACCCAGCCGGTGGACAAACCGTTTTTGCTCGGCTCGCTGTCGATGATGTTCCCTCGGGACCCCAAGGCGCCGATCAGCGAGACGATCAACTGCGGCTGCGAGCATGTGCCGTGGATGGAAGCCTGGGGCAAGGACAAGAAGGCCCTGCCGATCTACAACGAGCGGGGGGAGGAGATCGCCCGCCGGGGTCCCCGCACCGGGCACGAGGAGGAGCTGGTCGGAAAGTTCAAACTGGGCACGGTCAAGCCCCGGGGTGGGGCATAGGTACCTCTTCGCTTTGACACCCTGTTTATAAACGAGATTCGGGCGGCTGTAGGGGATTTTTACAGCTGTCCGCAAACCCCGAAAGGAGACGAAAGATGGCAGAGGGATTCGACAAGAAGTGGCTGGAGGGAATCAAGTACCGCTCCAGCAAGGCCAAGACGACGGAGAAGGACGGGCGCAAACTGATCGTTCACGAGCCGACCGAACGCGCCCTGCGCGAGGGGGACGTGCTGGCCTGGCACGAACACGGCGACGGCACGGTGACGCTGGTGACCGCCGACGGGCAGAAGATCACCGTCAGTAAGCCGGCCGAGAAGAAGGCGTAGGGGCCAGCCCCGAGGAGGTAACCGATGCAGCTTAGCTTCGGACAGATCACCGAACTGGTGCGCGCCGCCATCAAGGCCACCTTGCCGCCCAGCGGCTATTGCTACATCGCCGAGCTGTTCCCGGCCGAGGTGATCTACGAGATCGAGGGGGCGGCGGCCATCAAGGGGGCGGCGTACTTCAAGCGCAGCTACGCCATCGTCGACAACAAGGTCACTCTGGGCGAGCCGGTGGCGGTGATGCGCAAGATCGAGTTCGTCCCCCTGAAGGCCGCCTGCAGCTTCGTCGCCTCGGCCGCAGAGGAGGGGCAGCCCGCCGGCCTGAAGTGGAAGGTCAAGGTCTTAGAGTTCGGCCCCGACCTTCAGGGGGAGATCTTCTGGGAAAAGTCGGTGATGCAGGCGGCGGTGGCGCAGTTCAACGGCGCCAAGGTCTTCGCCGTGACCGAGTCGCAGCACCTGGACAAGCCGAAGAAATTCGGCAAGAGCGTCAAGGAGCTGGTCGGGGCGCTGACCAACCCCACCACCGACGATACGGGCATCTATGCCGATATCGTCATCATGCCCTCGGCCGCATGGCTGCGCGATGACCTGGTGGCGTGCGAGCAGAACAGCATCCCCTACGTCTACGGCCTGTCCGTGGACATTTCCGCCAAGGCGGCCAAAGGCAAGGTCGGCGGCAAGACCATGCTGGTCCCCCAGAAGATCGAGCGCGTCCAGGTGGACGTCGTTCACGAGCCCCGCGCGGGCGGACAATTTATTCAACTGGCCGCAGCTTTCGGCCACAACAGCGAAGGAGACGACAAGATGCTGCAGCAACTGTTGGCGGCCCTCAAGGCCAGGCGGCCGGATCTGTACAAGGGGATCCAGGCCAAGGTGGATGACGGCACGATCACGGAGACCGAGGCCCTCGACCAGATCACCGCGGCGATGAGCTCGCCGATCGTCGAAATGGGCGAGCCGATGCGCGCGGCGGTGGCCGAGATCGTCTCGGCGGAACTGCTCAAGGCCGGCAGGGGCGGCGCCCAGGGGGGTGACGCCCTTAACCAAGTCAATCTGCTCGCCTGCCGGCTGGTGCTGCGCGACGAGCTGGCAGGCAGCAAGCTGCCGGAGGTGATTGTGGCCAAGCTGCAGCGGCGCTTCGAAGGGCAGATCTTCGAGGTGGAGCAGTTGCGCGCGGCCGTCAAGGAGGAGAAGGAGGTCTGGGATCAGCTCACCGCCTCGGGGACTGTGGCCGGCGCCGGCGGCGTGCGCATCGTCCTCGACCAGGGGGAGAAGGTCGGTACCTACCTCGACGATTTTTTCGAGGGCAAGGTCTCCAGTTTCAAGGCGGCCTACGTCGACATCACCGGCGACGCGACCTTCACCGGGCAGACCCGCAACGCCCGGCTGCTCGCCTCGCTCAATTCCGGCAGCTTCGCCGAGGTGCTGGGAGATGCCATTACCCGGCGCATGCTCAAGGAGTACAACGCTGCCGGACTCTCCGACTGGCGCAAAATCGTCGAGGTGGTGCCGGTAAGCGATTTCCGCACCCAGCACCGCACCCGCTTCGGCGGCTATGGTGACCTGCCTGGGGTCAACGAGGGGGCGCCCTACCAGGCGCTGGCGAGCCCCGGCGATGAAGAGGCCACCTACGCGCCGAGCAAGCGCGGCGGGACGGAGGACCTGACGCTGGAGATGATCCGCAACGACGACGCCGGCGCCGTGCGCCGCATTCCCGTCAAGCTCGGTCGCTCGGGCGCCAGGACCCTCTACAAGTTCGTCTTCGACTTCCTGCGCACCAATGCCCTGATCTACGACAACAAGGCGCTCTTCCACATTGATCACAGCAATCTGCTGGCGGTGGCCTTCGCCAAGGTGGCGCTGCAGGCGGCCCGCCTGCAGATGACCGCTCAGAAGGATTTCGGCGCCAACGACAATCTGGGCCTGGTGCCCAAGTACATCGTCGGCCCGAGCACCCTGGAGGACACCATCTACGAGGTGTGTGTGCAGCCCAACGGCGGCATGTTCACCCCCACCGCCCCGGACGCCGTGCGCCGGCAGACCTGGGAGCCGATCATCAACCCCTTCTGGACCGATGCCAACGACTGGTTCCTGGTGGCGGACCCGAAGGACATCCCGACCATCGAGATCGCCTTTCTCGACGGGCGCGAGGAGCCCGAACTGTTCGTCCAGGACAGCCCGACGGTGGGAAGCATGTTCAGCACCGACAAGCTGACCTACAAAATCCGCCACATCTACGGCGGCGCGGTGATGGACTACCGCGGGTTCCAGGGGAACATCGTCGCAGGGGGGTAAGGGCTGACACGAACCGGGGGCGCAGCGTGCTGCGCCCCTACACCACACCTTTCCGATGGAGGTTCAACCGACATGAAACAACGCTTCGCCCTCTTCCTGCTGCCGCTGCTGCTCTGGTGCGTTATGGCCGTCCCGGCCATCCCGGCGGCCGCCGCCACCACCAACTTCTCCGAGGCGATTCCCGGCATCCAGGTGGTCGCCATCACCATGAACCGGGCGGTGACCGCGGTATCGGCGCCGGTCATTGCCCGGATGCAGTTCCCCTTCAAGGCCGAGGTGCTGGGAGTCAGCGCCAGCTGCGAGACAGCCGATTACGCCAGCACCGACGAGACCTACAAGATCGACGTCAAGGAAGGAGCCAACTCTATTTTTTCGACACCGATCAACATGCTGGCTGCCGATACGGTCTATGAGGGGGCGATCGCCGACAGATCGATTGCCGATGAGGCGGTGGTGACGGTCGTGCTCGACGTCGCCGGCACCACGCCCAGCGTCGAGGATGTGACGGTACTGCTTACGGTGCGACGAACGAACTGAGCCGTCTTCGCCCTCCGGTCTTCGGCGGGCAGTCTGACGATACCGATCCCGGCGGGGCGCGACCCGCCCCGCCGGGTCCGAAGTCGAGAGTTCATGACGTCATAAAATCATGAATTCTGGCCCTTGGACCCGGAAACCCCTGTGGGAGGATGCATGCTGCTCGATCTGATCCGAGCGAAGGTCAAGGACGATTCCGGACGGCTCACCGATGCCGCCGACTACCTGCCGGCGATCGATGCCGCCTTGGAGCGCTATTCCAAGCACCGGCCGCGGGAGGCGGTGGTCGATGTCTTGGGCGCCGGGGTGTGCGACCTGGATCTGCCGCAGGCGTGGGTGGAGGAATTCAGCCGGCTGCTGCAGGTGGAATATCCCGTCGGCCTGGTGCCGGAGGCGCTGCTCGACCCTGGCGCCTGGCGCCTTTACCGCGCCCCGGTCGGCCTGCAGCTGCGCCTGCTCGAGGTCACGCCGGCGGCGGGCGAGGCCGTGCGCCTGACCATCACGACCTTACGCAACGAACAGGAGGTGCCGCGTGGCGATCTGGACGCGGTGGCCTGCCTGGGCGCCTCGATCTGTCTGCGCACCCTGGCCGCTCTCTACGGGCAGACCTCGGACCCGACCATCCAAGCCGACGTGGTCAACTACCGCAGCAAGACCGACGAGTTTCGCCGGCTGGCCGATGCCCTGGAGGAGGCCTTCACCACGCATCTGGGCGTCGACCCGAAAGGGGGCGTCGCCGCCGCTTCCACGGTTGCCGCGGCGCCGGCTTCGGGCCGTACGCGGCTGACGCATCGGGGGCGCTAGGGTGGCCCGCGTCGTGGTCTCCGGAGCGCTGCTCCAGGGCAAAGCCCCGCAGGTGGTGCAGAAGCACTTCGATCGGTTTATCACCACGGCGGTGCTCTTTTTGGAGCGAGAAGTCAAGGTGCGGACCCCTCAAGGGGTGTACGGCGCCCAAGGCGGCCTGCTCGGCAGCATCAAGGCCGACATCGCCGGGCGGGGGACGCCTCTGGTCCGGGGGGCTGTTTTTACGGCCCACTCTTACGGGGAGGTGGTCGAGAAAGGTCGCCGACCGGGACGCGGGATGCCGCCCAAGGGGACGCTGCTGCGCTGGATCGAGATGAAGTTCGGACTGGGGCGCGAGGAGGCCGAGCGCATCGAATTCGTGGTGCGGCGCAAGATCGGTCAAAAGGGCTTTGAGGGTGCGCACATGTTCGAGAAGGCCTACAAGGAGAACCTCCCTCAGCTGCAGCGGATGGCACAGGCCGAGGGGTTGGCGATTGTCGGGGAGCTGAGCCGTGAATAACTATTTGGCGATCGTCGCCGACATCGCCGCCAAGCTGGCGGCGATCGACGGTATCGGCATCATCCAGGACCGGCCCCGGCTCACAGCCAGCTGGGCCGCGTACATTGCCCGGTTCAAGAACAATGCCGGCCGCATCCTGGGTGGAGAGATCAGCCGCGGCCGGGTGACAGAGCACCGGCGCGGAGCGTTTTTCCGCCACCACACTTTTGTCCTGCGCTGGTACCTGGGTTTCCAGGACGAGGCGGCGACCGATGCCGTGTTCCAGCAGCTGGTGGAGGAGATCTGCGCGGCGTTTCGGCTGGCCGAACCGCCGGCCGGGGCGAGCTGGCTGTACCAGGACGGCGACAACCAGGACAACAGCCCGGCCCAGGTGCCGGTGATCGATGAGCGCATGTTCGGCGGGGTCCTTTGCCATCACGCCGAGATCCATTTGAGCGTGACCGAACGCATCGTCTAGGAGGGCGTCATGGCCAAAAAAAGCAAGAAGAACGATTCGTTTGTTCTGACCACGAACGACGCCAGTCAAACCAAGATCGTGGGGAAACCCGCCGCTCCGGCCGCGCCGGAAAATAAGGAAGGAGGCAAGGACGAATGAGGACGAAAAGACGGGTCATCGCGGCCAAGATCGAACAGGCGGAAGGGGTGCCGGAGGCGTTGACCGCCGCCGAGGCGGGGCTTCTCGTCATCGACCCCCGGTGGACGCCGGACATCACGATGCTGCCGCGCAACGTGATCATGGCCACCTTCAGCAAGCTCCCCGATCTAGCGGGGGCGCGTATGGCGCAAATTGCGCTCAAGGCCGAGGTGATGGGGCGCGGGGCCGCCTTCGCGGCTGGCAATCTCCCTCTGCTCTCCCCCTACCTCCGGGGCTGCGGTCTGGCCGAGACGCTGGATGTGACCGGTGGGTCCGAGAAGGTCACCTACAAGCGGGCGAGCAGCGGCATCCCTTCGCTGACCATGGGGCTCTATACGGACGGTGTGGTCAAAAAGATCGCCGGCGCCCGTGGGATCGGCAAATTCACAGGCGATGTCGGTGGGGCGCTGTATTTCGAGGCCACCTATACCGGCGTCTACGTCGATCCGACCGACGGGGCCGTTCTCGCGCCGAGTTATCTCAATCTGCAGCCGCCGCAGCTTCTGGGCGCCAATTTCCTCGTCGACGCCTTTGCGCCGGTACTCAAGTCGTTCGAGATCGACCTGGGGAACAAGCTCGCGCCCAGGGAGGACCTCAATTCGCCCAGCGGCTACAAGTCGTTCGACCTGGTGGACGGCGACACCCGCGGCCGCATGGACCCGGAGATGACCCTGGTGGCGACGCACGATTTCTACGGCCGCTGGAAGGCTGGGATCACCGGCGCGCTGTCGATCGGCGCCTTCGGCCCGGCCCAGTACAACCGGGTGAAGATCACGGCGCCCAGGCTGGTGACGACCAAGGTCGCCGAGGGGGAGCGCGAGGGGCGGGAGATCGTCAATGTCGAATTCCAGCTGGCGATGAATGCCGGTGATGACGAGTTCGTGCTGGAGTTCAGCTAAACGACAGGAGGTCGGAGTGATGCGCAAGCAGTACGAGATCAACGCAGTTAAATACGAGCAGCGGCCGCTGGTGCTGGGGCAGTGGCGGCAGCTGCTGGCGGTCATCGAGGGGCTGGAGATCCCCGCCGGCGACGTGCAGCAGGTGCTGGCCGCCCTGGCGGCCTCGCAACGGCTGGAACAGGCGGCGGCGGTGGTGCTGATCCCCACCGGCCAGCAGCCGCGGGAGAAGGATAACGCGGCGATCGCCGCCGAGCTGGAATGGTCGGCCACGGTGGAGGACCTGGCGCAGGTGGTGGCCGATTTTTTTACCTGCAACCTGGCGCCCTCCAATTTGGAGCGGCTGACCGGGATCATCGACCAGGTCACGATGCAAATCCGCCAGGCGGCGACTGGATCGAAGCGTGCTGCATCCACCTTTGCGGTGGAGACATCACCCGGCGTGATGCCGTCCTGTGGGGAGTCACTCCTGCCGCTGCCGGACCCTGGCTGCGATACAGAGCGCGGGAGCTGATCTTTCGCGAATCGGTCATCGCCCTGTGCGGCGCCTTCGGCGTGCGGACGCAGGCGCAAGATGAGTCGGCGCGCAGCGATCGACAGGTCGGTGAGTATTGCGGCGGGGCCGACGTGGCCGAGTGTACAGAGATGTTTGGGGCGCAGCTGGCCCGTGTGTGTGCGACCTGTCCGGAGTAAATCATGAGTAATCGCCTGCAAATCATTCTAGAGGCGCTGAACCGGACCGACCCGGGATTTAAGGCGGTCGGTTCGGGGCTGGACGCCATCAAGCGGTCGGTTTTTAGCCTGAAGGGCGCCCTGGTCGGCCTGGTGGGCGGGGTCTCCTTCGGGGCGATGATCCAGAACACGGTGCGCCAGGAAGCGGCGATGGCGCAGCTGGAGGTGGCCGTGCGCTCCACCGGCGGCGCCGCCGGCTACACGGCGGCCGAGCTGGCGAAAATGGCCGGGCAGATGCAGGCGGTGACCACCTACGGCGACGAGGTGGTGATGGAGGGGCAGTCGCTGCTGCTCACCTTTACCCGGATCGGCCGGGACGTGTTCCCGGCGGCGACGGAGGCGATGCTGGACATGGCCGAGCGCATGGGCGGCGACCTGAAAGGGTCGGCCCTGCAGCTGGGCAAAGCACTCAACGATCCGATTCAGGGGATTTCGGCGCTGGCCCGGGCCGGGGTGCAATTTTCAGAGCGGCAAAAAAAGACGATCGAGTCCCTGGTCGAAACGGGACGCACGGCCGATGCGCAGCGAGTCATCCTGGCCGAGCTGCAGACCCAGTTCGGCGGCAGTGCGCGGGCGGCGAGGGAGACCTTCGGGGGGAGCCTGAAGGCGCTGCGTAACGCCTTTGGCGACCTGCTGGAGGCCAAGGGGGGGCTGCCGGAGGCGCAGGAGCGCATCGAGAGGCTGACCGGGACCCTGTCCGATCCGAACGTGCAGCGAGGCGCCGACCAGCTGATGTCGACCCTGATCACCGGGGTCACCAAGCTGGTCGAAGTCGCGGCGAAGGTCCCTGATTGGCTGGTCAAGGCGGAGGCGTTTCGCACCGGTGCTGCTGTCGTCGAGGGGCCAAACGAGAGGGTCGACACCGCCCGCAAACAGCTGGCGCAGCTGCGGGCGGAATTGGCCCAGGAGGAGCAGGGCTTGGCCTCGACGGGGACCAAGGTCGGGAAAAAACTCCCCTGGGAGATCAAGAGCGAGCAGCGGATCGCCGCGCTGCGCGAGCAGATCCGCCTGGCTGAGCGCAATGTCGAGCTGCAGAGAAAGCTCTCCGGCACAGAGAGTGGGCCGACCGCCGGCGCCGGTCCGGTGGTCCGGGAGGGGGCGGGGGCTGCCGGCGAGACCGATGAACAGCGCAAAGCGCGGGAGAAGGCGGAAGAGGACGCGTTCAAACGCAAGATCCAGTATGCGGCCGATGTCGAGGCGATGCGGGCGGCCGAGGAGGGGCGGCAGTCGCAAGACACCAGCAATCACCTCAAGGGCGAGGCCGTGATTCGCGAACAGGCGCGCCAGGCCATCGAGCGCGAGCGGCAAGCGCGCGAGGGGGCGATCGCCGCCCGGCTGGCCGAACTCGATCTGATGGAGCAGGAGCGCAGCGTGCCCCGCCTGGAGGCGACGGCCGAGCGGATTTCCTTGCAGCGCGAACTGCTGGCTATTCAGGCCGAGCACCAGGCGCAGCTCGACAAGATGAAAGACCCGGCCGGCTGGTACGCCCAGCAGGACGCCATCGATGCCACCCGGCAGGGTCTGACTGATCTGCAGCGGCAGATGCTGGAGCTGACCGGTAGCCTGGGCGAGGGGATGGGCGACGCGTTCGAGCTCTACCTGAGGGATGCCGAAACGCAATTCCAGCAAGGGGTGAGGCTGGCCGAGGCGACGGCGATGGGGATGGAGGGGGCGTTCTCGTCGTTCTTTTTCGACGCCATGCAGGGGAAGCTGAAAGACCTGGGCGACTATGTGCAGGCGTTTCTGGCCGACGTGGCCAGGGCGATCAGTCAGGTGATGGCGCAGCAGATGGCGACTTCGATCATCTCCGGCGTCGCCGGGGCGTTCGGGGGCGCTGCTGCCGGCGCAGGCGGCGGCGTGACCGGCAGCAGCCTGGCGTCTACGGGCAGCTTTACCCTGCGCCACGATGGCGGTCCGATTCTGCCGAGGTTCCATCTCGGGGGGCTGTTGCCGGACGAAGTGCCGGCCATTTTGCAGACCGGCGAGCGGGTGCTGTCGCGGGAGCAAAACCGCACGTTCGAGAAGCTCGCCGGCCTGTTGGACGGCGGCGCCCTGGGCGGCGGCACCGTGGTGCAGGTGATCAACAACGGGCCGGGCGAGGCGCGCACCGAGCGCGGCCGCGGTCCGGATGGGCGCGAGCTGATCAAGGTCATTATCGATGAAGTCGACGGTGCCATCGGCCGAGGCCGGTTTGACCGGACTTTCGGTCAGACCTTCGGCCTTAACCGCCAGGGAGCGACCCGCGCATGATTGAATGGCCCGCCACGTTGCCGCCGCTGAGCGAGTTGGAGCAGTTTACCGAGGAGTCGCCCGACCTGGTGCTGCGTACGCCCATGGAGACCGGCCCGGCGAAGATGCGCCGGCGCTTCACCGCTGGCGTGCGGCCGCTGGCGGGGCGGCTCTTGGTCTCGTTGGACCAGGTTGAGATTCTCGATGCGTTTTATCTGAACGACTGCGCCGGCGGCTCGCTCCCCTTCGCCGCGCCGCGGCCGCGCGGTGGGGCGGTGGCGGCGATGAATTTCGTCAAGCCGCCGAAGTTTGCGCGAGAGAGCGGGATCTGGTGGCGGGCGACGCTCGAGTTGGAGGTGCTGCCGTCTACTCCGGCGTATTTTCCGAATCAGTGCTGCCGGCAGAGGTTGCTTCCACCGGCCACGGTGGCAAGCCAAGCAGTTTTTGATGAATATACCGGCCAACCACTACCGCCGTAGCGATAAGGGGCACAATTATCAGAGCCCCGAACACGCCGCTTAAGGCCAATGCCCCAATC
>JACZKF010000221.1 GCA_014860175.1 Desulfuromonadales bacterium
CCCGGCTGTGCTGCGCGACCGGGTCTGTTCCCCGGGGGGGACGACGATTGCCGGCATGCAGGCGCTGGAAGACCGTGGCCTGCGGGGGGCGCTCATTCAGGCGGTGGCCAGGGCGGCGAGCCGCTCGCGGGAACTGGGAAAATCCTGACGGGCCGTATTCCAGGTTGCTAAAAGATGAATCGAGCCCCCGTCGGAGCAATCCGGCGGGGGCTCGATGTTTTTGGTCCCGGTTACTTCCGGGTCATCCCGAACTCCTTGTTGATCTCCTCGTACAGGGCGATCTGCTCGGCCATCGACAGCTTTTTCCGGCACCCGCTGCCGCTGCGCAGGCAGAGACTGCAGCGCTCATCCGAACACCATTGGCAGTGGCGGCAGTCGGGGCAGGGGTGTTTTTTCTCCATGGAGCCTCCTTCGCCTATCTTACGCCTTCGGCCCCGGCGGCGCCAGCAGTTGGGGACGCCAGGAGACGCTGGCGCTGGCGATACAGGTAGGCGGTTTCGAACAGTTCGGCGGCCAGGAGCAGGAAGACCGCCACCGCTACCCCGGGGATGGCTACCGGAAGCAGGCGCAGCACCCCCCAGCAGGCGAGGAGGAGCGCCACTTTGTAGATGACCGAACGGCCGAGCTGCAGCGTGCGATGGGCGCCGGTGAACCAGCCGCGCAGCAGGTTGGCGGCCCCATAGAGATAACAGTAGAGAGAGCTGGCGGCCAGCGGCAG
This sequence comes from Desulfuromonadales bacterium, assembly GCA_014860175.1. Lineage (GTDB taxonomy): Bacteria > Desulfobacterota > Desulfuromonadia > Desulfuromonadales > JACZKF01 > JACZKF01. Next base: position 719 of record JACZKF010000221.1, read on the forward strand.
CGCAATGTAGCGGCGGGTCTGCGCATCGAGTCCCATCAGGGTCCCCAGCACCGGCTCACTCAGTGGGTAGGCGACCAGCACCGTCACCAGGGCCAGAGAGCCCCCTACCCAGCGGAAGAAGATCACCAGCGGCCGGTAGTCTTCCGCTCGGCGCACCAGGGTGAGATAGGCCTGCTGCAGATTGCGCATCGGCCCGCCGAGCAAAAAGATGAAGCCGCGGATGACGCCGAAGGAGGCGAGGGCCAGCGCCCCGTCCGGCAGGCGGCTGATGATGGCGTTGATCAGCAGCGGCACCGTCTGCTGCAGACAGGACGACCAGGCCAGAGGGAAGGCAAAACGGAGGATCTCCCAGGTCCCCCGCTCCCCGGCCGCATCCTGGGGGACCCGGCAGCGGACGGCGAACAGGCCGACGAAGGAGGTCTCCACCATGATGCAGGCGACCAGGGCGGCCGCTCCGAGCATGGCGCCGCTGAACCAGGGGCGCAGCAGCAGCAGGAACAGAAGCAGGGCGCCGATGCGCACCAGGGTGGCGAAAGAGACCAGGGCGGTGCGCCGGGCCTGGATCAGCAGCCCCTGGAACAGACCGCGAAAGCCAGTGAAAAACGGAAGGATGACGAAGACGCCGAGCACTCCCCGGGCCTGGGCGGCAATCTCGGCACTGACGCCGAGCAGACGGCGGAGGATGAAGTCGCCCACGGGGGTAAAGGCGACCAGCGCCAGCATGGCCGAAACGTAGAGCGCCACCAGCACGATGAAGATGATAGTGCCGCGCAGCGACCGGCGGCCGCGCACGATGGCGATGGTCACCGTATGATTCTGGTAGGAGGGGGAGGCGAAAAACAGGTGCAGGACCATGGCGACGGAGAAGGCGGCCAGGGCGTTGACGAAATCTTCCTGGCGGGCCAGGGCGCCGTTGATCACCGAGTGGGAGACGCTCATCAGCTGCACATTGAGCAGCAGCGGAAAGAAGAAGAGGGCGATCTCCCGCTGGGAGAGGCGAGGGGGGCTCACCCCTGCTCCGGCGGAAACAGGAGGTCGAGATCGGTGGGGGAGGCCGCCCGGAAGTCGCTGGCCAGGCCGCCATCGTGACCGATCCCCCACTGACAGAAGCAGCTCTGCACTCCGGCCGCCCGGCCGGCGTGCAGATCGGTATGGTGATCGCCGATCATCACCGCCCGCTCGGGGTGGCTGCCGAGGCGCTGCAGCGCCAGTTGCAGCGGGGCCGGATGCGGTTTTTTCTCGCGGCAGCTGTCGCCGCCGACCACCACCGGGAAGTAGGCCAGCAGGTCGAGACCGGCCAGCAGTTCGAGGCTGAGCTGTAGCGGCTTGTTGGTCACTACCGCCAGTCGCTGGTGCCGTCGCCGCTGCAGAAACTCGCGGATGCCGGGGTAGGGGAGGGTCTGATCGAGGAGGTGACGGTGATAGAGCTGCAAAAAGCGCTGCAGATGGGGCTCGCTGAACTCCGGCAGGGCGCGGGTTACCAGCAGGCGGGCGCCGTCGCCGACGTAGCCGCGCACCGTCGCCAGCGGCAGCGGGGGGAGCTCCAACTCCAGGCGCAGGCAGTTGACCGCGGTGGCCAGGTCGGCAGAGGAGTCGACCAGGGTGCCGTCGAGATCGAAAAGGAGGGTGTCGAAGCTGGCCACGGTGAGGTCAGAAAAAGGAGAGGAGCCAGCTGAACAGGCCGGTTTCCCGGACCTTGAACAGCAGCACGATGGCTACCGCCAGGGGGGAGACGAAGCGGATCAGGAGGTGCCAAAGGGGATAGACCCAGCCGGCGCCGCCGGCGATGAGCTCTTCCTTCTCCTCGGTGCCGCTCCAGAACCAGCCGACATAGATGGCGATCAGCAGGCCGCTGAGCGGCAGCAGGTAATTGGAGGCGACCAGGTCGGCCGAGTCGAAAAAGCTGCGCTCGCCGATCAGCTGCCAGTCGGCCAGCAGGTTGTAGGAGAGGGCGGTCGGGATGCCGACGACGAAGGCGAGGGCCGCCAGGGTGCAGGTCGCCTGCCGGCGTCCCCATCCCCGCTCGTCGATCAGGTAGGCGACCTGGGCTTCGAGCAGGCTGATGGCGCTGGTCAAGGCGGCAAAGGCGAGGAGCAGAAAAAAGACGATGGCCAGAAAGGGGCCGCCGGCCAGCTGCGAGAAAACTACGGGGATGGTCTTGAACACCAGCCCCGGGCCGCCGGCGGGGGTCATGCCGACGGAAAAGACGATGGAGAAGATGGCCAGCCCGGCCATCAGGGCGATCACGGTGTCGAGAAGCACCACCCGCAGGCTGGCCGAGAGGAGATCTTCACTTCGCTTGAGGTAGGAGCCGTAGGTGATCATCGCCGCCATCCCCAGAGAGAGGGTGAAGAAGGCGTGCCCCATCGCCTCCAGCACCGCCCCCCAGGTCAAGCGGTGGAAATCGGGGCGAAACAGAAAGACGAACCCCTCCCAGGCGCCGCGGCTGAGCAGGCCGTTGACAAACAGCAGGGCGAGCAGGAAAAAGAGGACCGGCATCAGGATCTTGCTCCAGCGCTCGATCCCTTTTTGTACCCCGCCGACGACGATCCCCAGGCAAAGCAGCATGAACAGCAGGTGCCAGGCGATCTGCCGGCCGCCGCTGCCGATCAGCGAGGCGAAGAGCGCCTCGATGGCCGGCGCCGACTGGCCGGTGAAGCTGCCGGTCAAGGAGAGCAGGACATAATCGAGGGTCCAGCCGGCGACCACCGAGTAGTAGGAGAGGATGAGGAAGGCGGCGGCGATGCTCACCCAGCCGGCGGCCAGCCAGGGGGAGCGGCGGCCGGCGAGCTGGCGAAAGGCGCCGACGGCGTCGCGGCGGGTGTGGCGGCCGATCATCAGCTCCGCCATCATGATCGGCAGGCCGACCACGACGATGCAGGCGAGGTAGACCAGGACGAAGGCGCCGCCGCCGTTCTGGCCGGCGATGTAGGGGAATTTCCAGATATTGCCGAGGCCGACGGCGCTACCGGCCGCCGCCAGGATGAAGCCGAGCCGGCTGGCCCACAGGGGGCGCGCGCTCTCCAGGGGCATCGGCCGCTACTCCCGCTGGCCGAAGATCGCCGTGCCGACCCGCACCAGAGTGGCCCCTTCTTCAATGGCGATCTCGAAATCGTGACTCATCCCCATGGAAAGCTCCGCCATGTCTACCCCCGGGATAGCCAGCCGCTGCAGCTCTTCGGCCAGCTGCCGCAGGCGGCGAAAGAAGGGGCGTACCTCCTCCGCCACTTCGAACCAGGGGGGGAGGGTCATCAGGCCGCGAATCCGCAGATTCGGCAGCTGGGCCACCTGGCGGGCGAGGTCGACCAGGGCCGCTTCCTCCGTCCCCGACTTGCTCTCCTCCTCCCCCAGGTTGACCTGCAGCAGGATGTCGGCGATCGCCCCCTGCCGCCGCCACTGGCGGTCGATCTCCTGAGCCAGGGAGAGGCGGTCGACGGAGTGGATGAGGCGCACTTTCCCCCGCAGGTACTTGACTTTGTTGGTCTGCAGGGCGCCGATGAAATGCCACTCCACCGCCGAGCGCACCTGCTCGGCCTTGGCGGTGAACTCCTGGACGTAACTTTCGCCGAAGAGGCGCTGGCCGGCGGCCGCCGCTTCTTCGATCAGGCTGGCCGGTTTGAGTTTGGCGACCGCCACCAGGCGCACCGAGGCCGGATCGCGCCCGGCGCGGGCGCAGGCGGCGGCGATCTGCAGCTGGATCTGTCGGAGGTTGTCCTGAATGGTCATCGTCACCCCTGCGGGTCAAACAGCCGGATCGCCCCCAATCGTTCCAGGAGCTCTACCACTTCACACAGGGGGAGCCCGACCACATTGGTATAGCTCCCCTCGATGGCCTTGACCATGAAGGCGCCGATCCCCTGGATGGCATAGGCGCCGGCCTTGTCCATCGGCTCGCCGGTGGCAATGTAACCCGCTATTTCCGCCGCTGTCAACGGTTTGAACCAGACGGTGGTCTGCACTGCCCCTGCCTCGGTGACCCCCCTCTGCCGGTCGTGCACGGCGTAGCCGGAGATCACCTGGTGGCTGCGGCCGGAGAGGGAGCGGAGCATGTCGGCGGCCTCTGCGGCATCCCGGGGCTTGCCGAGCACGGTGTCGTCGCGCAGCACGATGGTGTCGCTGCCGAGAAACCAGCGGCCGGCGATCCCGGCCTGGGCCGCCACCTGCGTCGCTTTCTCGCGGCTCAGTCGCAGCACGTGCTCCCGGGGGGTCTCCCCCGGCAGCAGCTCTTCGGGCAGCTCGCTCGGCACCACGGAAAAAGCGATGCCGACGCTGGCCAGGAGGTCGCGCCGGCGCGGCGAGGCCGAGGCGAGGACGAGCAGCTGAGAGCTCTCCAGTGCGGAGGAGGTCGGCATCATGGCGCCCCCTCACCCCCTGGCGCCTCGGGGAACGCTTGCAGGCGCCAAGGCTCCAGCTCCGCCAGGGCCCGCTCGGCCAGAGCCAGGCGGCGATCGGCGCGCTTGCGCCGGGCGGCCGGCAGGGGGGGGAAGAGGCCGTAATTGACGTTCATCGGCTGGAACCCGGCCGGGCTGCTCTGGGAAAGATGCGCCAGCAGGCTCCCGAGGGCGGTGGCGGCCGGCGGCATCGGCGGCTCTTCACCGCGCAGCCGGCAGGCGGCGAAAAGGCCGGCCAGCAGGCCGCAGGCCGCCGATTCGACATACCCTTCGACGCCGGTGATCTGGCCGGCGAAAAAGAGCCGGGGCTCGCTCTGCAGCTGCAAGGTGGGGCTGAGGCAGGCCGGGGCGTTGAGGAAAGTATTGCGATGCATGCTCCCGAGACGGGCGAAACGGGCTTCGGCCAGGCCGGGGATGCGGCGGAAGATCCGGCGCTGCTCGGGCCAGGTGAGTTTGGTCTGGAAGCCGACCATGTTGTACAAGGTGGCATGCCGGTCATCCTGGCGCAGCTGGATCACCGCAAACGGTTCGCGGCCGGTGCGCGGGTCGGGGAGGCCGACCGGCTTCATCGGCCCGAAGGCCAGAGTCAGATCGCCGCGCTCGGCCATCTCCTCGATCGGCATGCACCCCTCGAAGTGAATCATCTTTTCGAATTCGCGGGGGGCAACCTTCTCGGCCTGGCGCAGTTCGCCGAGGAAGTCGAAGTACTCTTCCCGGCTCAGGGGGCAGTTGAGGTAATCGTCCCCCCCCTTGCCGTAGCGGGACGCCCGCCAGGCGATGGTCAGATCGATCGATTCGGCTTCGACAATGGGGGCGATGGCATCGTAGAAATAGAGCTGCTCGGCACCGGTGCGGCGGGCGATCTCCGCCGACAGCGCCTCGGAGGTGAGCGGCCCGGAGGCGACGATCACCGTCCCCGTCGGCGGCAGCGCAGTGACTTCCTGCCGCTGCAGGGTAATGCGGGGGTGGCTCTCGATCCGTTCGGTCAATAACGCGGCGAAGGCCTCGCGGTCGACAGCCAGGGCGCCGCCGGCGGGAACCGCGGTGGCGTCGGCCGCCGCCATGAAGAGGGAGCCGCAGCGGCGCAGCTCCTCCTTGAGCAGCCCGACGGCGTTGCCCAGGGCGGCGCCGCGCAGGGAGTTGGAGCAGACCAGCTCCCCCAGCCGATCGGACTGGTGGGCGGGGGAGAAGCGCAGCGGCTTCATTTCGTACAAAGCGACATCGAGGCCGCGGCGGGCGGCCTGCCAGGCCGCCTCGCAGCCGGCCAGGCCGCCGCCGATGATGATCAGTTCCGAAGTGGGCATGGTGTCCGATCTCGCGAACTCTTTTTCGCGCCCGGTTTTTCCCGGCAGCGGCAAAGACCCGTTTGGTTGGCCGGGAGTAGATAAGGAAGAACCGCCGCGCAGCGGATGCCGGCGGCGGTCGGAGGGTCGTTCTCTCTGGCTGCGTTAGTTACGATTTCTTCGGCGCTCGCTTCGCCTTGGTCGCCGCGGTTTTTGGCGCGGGCGCCGCCTTGGCTTCCTTTTCCCCCTTTTCCGGGGGGACGAGGAGTTGGCGGAAGTCGCATTTTTCCTGTGGGCACTTGCGCACCGTCCCCTCGCGCTTGGTGGTCTTCTCGACGGTCAGAGGGAAGCCGCAACTCGGACACGGCTGGGTCAGCGGGAGATCCCACAGGGCGAACTTGCATTTGGGATAGCGGCTGCAGGAGTAGAAGATCTTGCCATAGCGGCTCTTCTTCTCCTGCAGGTCCCCTTCCTTGCAGTCGGGGCAGGTGATGCCGAGCGACTTCGGCTTGACCAGCGGCTGGATGTTTTTGCACTCCGGGTAGGCGGAGCAGGCCAGGTATTTGCCGAAACGCCCCTGCTTGATCAGCATCGGCGCGGCGCACTTCTCGCACTTTTCTTCCGAGACGAGCGGCTCTTCCTTCCCCTCGGTCGCCAGCGGTTCAGTATGGCGGCAGTCGGGGAAGCCCGAGCAGGCGAGAAATTTGCCGCTGCGGCCGAGCTTGACCACCAGCGGCTGCTCGCATTTGGGGCAGCTGCGGTCGGTTTTTTCGGTGGTGACCTCTTCTTTGCTGACCTCGCGCTCTTTTTGCCGCAACAGGCCGATGAAGGGGTCCCAGAACTCCTTGAGGACGGGGCGCCACTGCTCCTCGCCGCGGGAGATGGCATCGAGACTCTCTTCCATCCGGGCGGTGAACTCGTAGTCGACATACTGGGGGAAGTGGGTCACCAGCAGGTCGTTGACCACCATGCCAACGTCTTCCGGAAAAAAGGTGCGCTTCTCCAGCCGCACATACTTGCGCAGCACCAGGGTGTTCATGATCGAGGCATAGGTGGAGGGGCGGCCGATGCCGTTTTCCTCCAGGGTCTTGACCAGGCTCGCCTCGGTGAAGCGGGGGGGCGGCTGGGTAAAGTGCTGTTCCGGCAGAATCTGCTCGCGCTGGAGGCGTTCCCCTTCGCTCAAGGGGGGGAGGAGCCCTTCCTGCTCTTCTTCGGTATCGTCCGTCCCTTCGATATAGAGCTTCATAAAGCCGGGAAAGCGGATGACCTGGCCGGTGGCGCGGAAGGTGAAGGTCCGCTCGGTACTCGGGCGGTTTTCGATATCGACGCTGGTCGCATCGAGAATCGCCGCCGCCATCTGCGAAGCGACCATGCGGTTCCAGATCAGGTGATAGAGGCGGTACTGGTCGGAGGTGAGGTGCGGTTTGACCTTCTCGGGGGTGTTGGCGACGTAGGTGGGGCGGATCGCCTCGTGGGCCTCCTGGACATTTTTCGCCTTGCTCTTGTAGACCCGCGGTTGCGCCAGGGCGTATTCCGGGCCGAACAGGGAGCTGATCACCTCCCGGGCTTCCTGGGTGGCGACCTCGGAGAGGGCGACCGAGTCGGTACGCATGTAGGTGATCAGGCCGACCGCCCCTTCCCCGATGTCGATCCCCTCATAGAGCTTCTGGGCGGTGCTCATCGTCTTGCGGGCGGAGTAGCCGAGCTTGCGGCTCGCCTCCTGCTGCAGGGTGCTGGTGGTGAAGGGGGCGGCGGGGTTGCGCCGCTTCTCGCTGCGGCTGATCTCGGTGACGGTATAGTCCTCCCGCTCGATGGCCGCCGTCAGCTTCTGCGCCTCCTGTTCGTTACCGATGTCGAATTTGCCCAGGCGCCGACCGTCGATGGCGGCCAGGCGCGCCCGCAGCCGTTTGCCTCCGCTCGACTTCAGCAGCGCATCGATGGTCCAGTATTCCTCGGAGACGAAAGCCTGGATCTCTTTTTCCCGATCGCAGACCAGGCGCAGGGCCACCGACTGGACCCGGCCGGCCGACAGCCCGTAGCGGATTTTTTTCCACAAAAACGGGGAAAGATTAAAGCCGACCAGATAATCGAGAATGGCCCGCGCCTGCTGCGCATCGACCAGGTTGTAAGAGATCCGGCCGGGATTCTCGATCGCCGCCTGCACCGCCCCTTTGGTGATCTCGTGAAAGGTGACCCGCTTGACCTGGTGGGATTTTCCGTCCTCGATGCCGAGGGCCTCCAGCAGGTGCCAGGCAATCGCCTCCCCTTCCCGGTCGGGGTCGGTGGCGAGGATCACCTCTTTGCTCAGCTTGACCTCTTTGCTCAGCAGCTCGATGTGTCGTCGGCTCTCCGGCAGCACATGGTAGCGCGGCTCGAAATCGTGCTCCACATCGACCGAACCCTGCTTGCTCGGCAGCGCCCGCACATGGCCGTAGGAGGCAAGGACTTTGTACCCCTTACCGAGAAATTTTTCGATCGTCTTTGCCTTCGCCGGAGATTCGACGATGACCAGGGAGTTTGCCATCGATTTGCCTCAAAACTGAACTGCCCGGCAACAGCGGGCGGCCAGATCAGGTTTCGCAACAGTGTAGCGCGGCCGCTGGCGACTGCAAATTGCCAGCGGGGGGAAACAAAAACGGCTGCAGGGTCTCCTGCAGCCGCCCGGGATTCAGTGGTACAGCCTCGCCCAGTCGTCCTCGAACAGACACTCCATCTCTCGGCGCCAGTCGTCGTGGGACCGGGTAAAGAGGGTGAGGGCGATGATCGGTTTCAGCTCCTTCAGGCAGAGCTGGTCCTCGTCCAACTGCAGCACCCGGTCGATGACCTCCTCGTGGGCGCTGTCATCGAGGACCCCCATGGAGCGCAGGCGAAGCAGGTAGCCGCGGCTTTCGGTGGAAAGAGCCCGCACCTCCTCGGCCGAAAAAATCCGGGTGGTCGGCAGCGTCAGCGGCCGGATCTGCGGCTGGCGCGGCTGCACAGACATGTTCTCCATCCAGCTGAAGGCGGCATCGATCTCCTCGGCGGCGAAGCCGAAATCGAGGAGCTCGCCGACCAGATCTCCCTCGGAAAACTGGTCACGCTCCTCCAGAACCATCTGGGTAATCAGGTTGACAATGGCCAGAACGCGGTCGCGCAAAGGATCTCCTGTCCGCTCAATCAGCTTCGCCGGCCGCGGGTAAACCGCTGTCCGGGCAAGACTTCCACCCCTCCCTGGAGTTCCAAGTGCAGTAAAATAACGGAAACCTCCATGGGAGTCAAGCCGCTTTTCCGCACCAGATGATCGATATGCAGGGGCGTTTCCTCCAGGCAGAGGTACAGGTGGCGGTCATTTCCGGCCAGCGTCTGGGCGAAAACCTCCTCCTGCTGGCGCACCTGGCGGGGGCGGGTCTGGGGCCAGAGGACGCTGAGAATGTCGGCCGCAGTGGTGACCAGATGGGCCCCGTCCTTGAGCAGCTGGTTGACTCCGCCGCTCACCGGCGAGCTGACCGCCCCGGGGACTGCGAAGACTTCCCGCCCCTGTTCCAGCGCGAACTCCGCCGTGATCAAAGAGCCGGAACCCGCCGCCGCCTCGACGATCAGCACTCCGCGGCACAGGCCGCTGATGATCCGGTTGCGGCCGGGAAAGTGACCCGGCAGCGGCGGAGTCCCGGGCGGGTATTCGCTGATGATCGCCCCGCTCTCGAGCAGCCGGTCAAACAGGGGGGCATTTTCCGGTGGATAGATCTGGTCGATGCCGCAGCCGAGAACACCGATCGACCGGCCGCCCCCTTCCAGTGCCCCCCTGTGGGCGCAGGTGTCGATTCCCCGGGCCAGGCCGCTGACCACGACGATCTCCCTGCCGGCCAGCTCGGTGCAAAGATCAAACGTGAGCCGCCGGCCGGTTTCGGAGGCGCGGCGGGAGCCGACCACCGCCAGCGCTTCGCCGGTGGGGAGTTCGCCGCGCCGATAAAGCAGGGCCGGGGGATCGGGGATGGTGCGCAGCAGCGGCGGAAAAGCGGGATCGGTAAAGGGGACGAGGACGGCGCCGAGTCGCTCGAGGTCGCCACGGGCCTGTTCCAGCTGCGGGTCGCTGGCGTTCGGCACTTGCATCGCCAAGGCCGGCTCGAGGCCGGCCCGGCGACGCCAGGCGTCCGGGTTGGCGGCGAGAATCGCCTCGGCGCTGCCGAAGGCTTCCAGCAAGCGCAGCAGGCGCCGCCGTCCCAGCCCCGGGGTCAGCTGCAGCCGCAACCAGCCGGTCTCTTCTGCCGTCATTTTCATCCCTCGGAGCCAGAACGGCAAAAGGATTGAAGATCACCTCAATCCTTTGCCTCATCACAGGTATTGCCGGCCTCTGCTATTCGGTGACGGTGGTCACCCGGTCGCCGCGGTGGATCGGCTGGCTGGCCATTTTCAGAATCAGGGCGGTGGCGGTATCGGTTCGGGTATCGATGACCACCGCCGTGCCGAGCAGCGTATCCGGAAGAGTGAGGGTCTCTTTGTTCAGGGCATGCTGGGTCGCCTCCCGGGGGCGGCTCAGGTAGAGCAGGTTGCCGGTCGCCAGCCCCGCATCGGTCCCCAGGTCGATATGGATGAGGTCGTACTGCCCCAGGGCGATCTGGCCGTCACCGCCGGCCAAAATGGCCCCTGAGAGGACGCTTTCGGCGCGCTTCAGGGCAATCTCCTGCCTGGGCGGCTGCCAGGGGCGCAGGCGGGCCCCCCGGGTAATCTCCAGATCGGAGCTGGTCACCAGCGCCGTTGCCACCACCTGGTCGACCTCCGTGATCTGAACCGTGCCGAGGTCGGTGACCAGCACCCCGGTCTTGGCGCCGGTGAGCGGGTGGGTGATCGGCTGCCGGACGCTGAACAGAGTGAAGCGGTCGCCCGGACGGGTCGCCGCCAGGTTCTTCAGGTCGACAAAAACGGTGTCGCCGGCCGCCAGCAAGATCCGGCTATCGATGGCATCGACCAGGACACCGGCGGCGTCGAGCTCTTTGGTACTGACGAAGCTGTGCGCTCCGCCCCGCGACCGGATGACCATCGGTTCGGCGGCCACAGCCGGCGGGGCGATGGTCTGGCCGGGTGCGGCGGCCGCCATCGGCGCCGACGACTGCCCGGGAACGATCTGCAGCCGGCCGTCATAGAAGCGTACCTGTTGCCCCGGGTAAATGAAATGCGGGTTGGTGATCTCCGGGTTGTGGGACCATAGGCTTGGCCAGTAGTCGGGATCTTTGACGAAGCGCTCGGAGATCCCCCAGAGGGTGTCCCCTTTCTGGATCACATAGGTTGGTGCCTCCTGCGCCGCGACGGCGCAGGGGAGCAACCCCAGGCAGATCAGCAGAAGCATCCGGTTCATCAGTTTGCCTCCTGTATCAGAGAAATCGGACATTCAATTGGATGGCGGCGAGCGTTTTGCCGCGGCGCTTTCCGGGTAGCGTTGACGCAGCAGCCGCAGGACCTCTTCCGCTTCCGTGCGGTGATTGAGTTTCTGCAGGGAGACGGCCAGGCGCGCCAGCGCCTCCGGGGCTTTCCCTCCTTGCGGAGAGCGCTCTGCCGCCTGGCGAAAGGCATCGGCCGCCGCGGCGTGCTGCTGCTGGGAGTCGTAGCATTCTCCGAGCCAATACAGGGCATGGCCGGCATAATCGTTGCCGGGGTAAAGCCGCAGGAACTCCTGAAAGCCGGTGATCGCCTCCGGACAGCGGCCGGAGGCGTAGCTGGCAAAGGCCTGCAGATAGATTTCCGTCGGCGCGGCGGCGCGGGGGGCGCCGAGGGGGGTGCCGGCGGCGCCCGACCCGGCCTTTTGCCCGTCGGGGGTGACCATTTGCGACGACAGGAGGCGCAGTTCCAGCAACATCTGCTGCTGGTCGTGCAGCCGCCCCTCGAGCAGCAGCAGGTTGTCTTGCAGGCGCTGCATCTGCCGCGCCAGCTCTGCCTGTTCCTGGCGCAGTTGGGCCAGCTCGGGTTGCCCGTCCCCTGCCGCCGGAGCTGATGCTAACTGCGAGGGGGGGAGGCAGCCGGTCAGGACGAGGAGGATCAGAATCGGCAAGAGGAGGAAGGTAACCGTTCGCATGCATTCTCCAAAGGTAAAAATTCCCTAAAAAATAGGGAGTTTTGGCAATCTTGTCAAGATAGAAAGGGGGGTTGGGCTATTCAGCCGCCCGGCGGTTGTGCTATCCTCCCGCCGGAGGATAGCTGCCATGACCCACCCGGAACTTCTCGCTCCCGCCGGCGATCTGGAAAAACTCGAAACGGCCATTGCCTACGGCGCCGATGCGGTCTATGTCGGCGGCGAGCGGTTCGGCTTGCGCGCCGCCGCCGGTAACTTCTCCCTGCCGCAGCTGGGGCAGGCCCGGGAGTTGACCCGGCAGGCCGGCCGCCGCCTCTATCTGACGCTCAATGCGTCGTTGCGCCCGGATGAGCTGCCGGCTTTTGCCGATTACCTGCAAGAGCTGGTCCCGCTCGACCTCGACGCCTATATCGTCAGTGATCCGGGGGCCGTCGCCCTGGTGCGGCGGCTCGACCCGGGGCGACCGCTCCATCTCTCGACCCAAGCCAATACGACCAATCCCGAAGCGGTACGTTTCTGGCAAGCGGCCGGGGTGCAGCGGTTCAATCTGGCGCGCGAACTGTCGTTGGCCGAGGTGGGTGCCATTGCCGAGGGGACGGCGGCGGAACTGGAACTTTTCGTCCACGGGGCCATGTGCGTCGCCTGGTCGGGACGCTGCCTCCTCTCTGCCGCCCTGACCGGCCGCAGTGCCAACCGGGGGGCCTGCACGCAGCCGTGCCGCTGGCGTTACGCGCTGATGGAGGAGAGCCGCCCCGGAGAGTATCTGCCGATTGAGGAGGATGCGGCCGGGACCTACCTGTTCAATAGCCGCGACCTGTGTCTGGTGGAGCATCTGCCGGCCATTCTGGCGGCCGGGGTCACCTCGTTGAAGATCGAGGGGCGAATGAAGAGCCGCTACTACGTGGCGGCGGTCACCCGGGTCTACCGGGCGGCCCTCGACCGCTGGCTGGCCGATCCGCAGGGGTGGCGATGCGAGCCGGCCTGGCTGGAAGAGCTGGCGCGGGTCAGCCACCGCCCCTACAGTACCGGCTTTCTCCTCGGCCGGGGGGAGGCGCAGGTGCATGCCGGCGACTCCCGCTACCGGCGCAGCGACACGTTTGTCGGGGTGGTAGAGGCGCTTCGCCC
>JACZKF010000222.1 GCA_014860175.1 Desulfuromonadales bacterium
CAGCAGACCGACTTCGGTCCCGGACAGGTGCGCATGTACCTCCAGGCCCTCGACGATGCCATCAACGCGGTGGCCTGCCTGTACGGACCGCCGCTCGGTGGACGCCGCTTCCTGTTCAGCTTCAAGCTTCTGACCGAAACTTATGGCCTGACCGAGATCTATCAGTCTGCCGTTCGTCTGCTCAGCGGTGGGCTGTTCCCGGATGGGTCGAAAGCGGTAGAAGAAGTCAAAGGCTGGATGCTGGAATGGGTTGATGACTTCCACCGTCTCAACCAGAACTACGAGGTTCCTCCCGAACTGCACATCCACCGCCTGGCGTATTACATGCGCGGCTACGAAGCCATGCTCGGCAGCGATGACCCCGAAGCGGTCCTCTGGCCGCTGATGAACTCGTGGACGATGATGGCCGAGACGATGCCGTCCCAATCCGGCGCCTGGCAGGCCGTCTGCGAGCGGGTTGGCTTGAGCGGAGATGCTTTTAAAAAGAACCTTGACGGGCTCGACGCTCTTCTCGACCAGATCGATCTTCTCCTGGAAAACTGGGAACCTGAAGACGGGACAGTGTAAATTAGGCGCGGTTTGCGCCCAGGCGGGATTTTCGATTACAATACCAGTTACACTCTAAAAATAATGAGGTACTTTCATGGCGCTCCAGCCTGACATTAAGATCACCTGGGAACAAGGAACGGCATACGACCTGTTCGCCAGCCTGCACGTCCTCCATTTTCCGGACGAGTATGGGCTGCGCGGGGCGTGGGCAGCTGGAGTGCGCTCGCGCCTGCCCAATGAGGTGCGTGAGCTGCTGGATGTGGTGATCGGTAATTTCAACCTCCCACTGGCCTGGATCCATAGTCTGCCGGAGCCCAAGGATGCGTCCACCGCCCTGCTGGCCCTGAAGCGGCTCGCGGGTAAGGAATGGCTGGCGGCGCTGCAGCTCAGCCCGGTGGATTCGGAGGAGTGCCGGGGTCTGCTGGATGAAACCATGCAGGAGGGCAAGTGGGACCAGGATCGCCTGGCGCTGCTGGTTCGGCTATGGCGTCTGGCAGATGGGAGAAAATTAGTAGTTCCGGGTGCAGTGACCGAGGAACGGGCGGCGCGGGTGCTGGACCTGTATGCAGCTCCGGAAAAGTACAGTGGTCAGGTGTTGACCGCCTTGGAGACCTAGTACCAGGTGTTCTTTTCAGAGGAGGAGAAGCGGATCGGGTCGAATCTGGCCCAGGCCCTGGAAAAAGCCCAGGAGGCAGCCGCCATTGAGGGAGCATCCTCCTATCTGGAAGAGGCCGGCGAAAATTGGCGAGTTGAAATTGGCGAGAATGTGAGGGAGGTGGTTTTAGCGCCGTCGTACTGGAGCTCGACTGCTTACGCCGTTAGCGGGGGGGAGGGACGGATGGTGGCGCTGTTTGGCGCTCGCCCGAAAGAAGAATCGCTGGTGCCAGGTGAGATCGTACCGGAGGATCTGCTGCTCAGGCTGAAGGCGATGACCGACCCGACCCGGATGCGGATCCTGCGCTATCTGCTGAGGGAGCAATTGACCCCGGCCGAGTTGGCCCGCCGACTGCGTCTGAGAGCACCTACAGTGACCCATCACCTGCACACGCTGAAATCCAGCGGGATGGTACAGTTCGTCAAAAAGGGGAAGAATGAGCATCTGTACTATGCCAAAATGGACTCGATCAAAGAGACGTATGTGCTGCTCAAGGATTTCCTGGAGCAGGATGTCAATGTGGTTGAGGGTTTCGATTTCTTCGATAACGAATTGATCTAGAGTTCAGCTGAAACGACTCTGAGAAGCGAGTTTCAGGATCAAATCATCGGGACAATGCTGTCTGCGAATTTAACCCCTAAAGTCGAATAATGCAAATTGGGTGCATCTGGCGGCTCGATCTTCTGAGCCAGGCTAAAGAATTCCCAATAACCTCAACACTGCAT
>JACZKF010000223.1 GCA_014860175.1 Desulfuromonadales bacterium
ACTCGGTGATCGTGTTCCGCAAAGGGGGTGGCCGATGACCCGATTGGCGATCCAGGGGGTGGGGGCGGTCGGCGGCTTCGGTTGCGGCGTCGAGGCGCTGCAGCGGGCTCTCGCCGGCGAGCGGCCGATCCCGCTGCCGACGCCGGCTGGCGAAGGGGCGTCGATCCCGGCCCTGCTCGCCGACGAAGGGGGGCTGGAGGCGTTCGTTCCCCGGCGCTCCCTGCGGCGCATTGACCACTTCTCCCGCCTGGCTCTTCTTGGCGCCTGTCTCGCTCTGCAGGACGCCGGTCGGCAAGATGCCGACCGCAGCCGCCTCGGGGTGGTGATCGCCACCGGCTGGGGGGCGATGGCGACGACCTTCGCCTTTCTCCACTCCTTCCTTCAGGGGGGGGATATCTGTTCGTCGCCGACCCACTTTTCCAACTCGGTGCACAACGCCGCCGCCGCCAACGTCTCGATCCAGCTCGGGGTGACGGGGCCGAGTCTCACCGTCAGCCAGTTTGAGCTGAGTGTCCCCTCGGCTTTGCTCACCGCCCGCCGTTGGCTGGCCGAGGAGCGGGTCGAGGCGGTGCTGGTCGGCGGCGTCGATGAATACTGCCCCGAACTCGGCTACTGCTGGCGGCGCTTCTTCGGCACCCCCGACGGCGATCTGCGCCCCTTCGAGTTTGACCGGCAGAGCGCCTTTCCCGGCGAAGGGGCGGCCTTTCTGCTGTTGGAGCGCGGCGACCGGGAGAGCCGGTACGGTTATCTCACCGACATCCAGCAGGGGAACCTGGCCGGCGGCCTGCCGCCGTTGCCGCCGCGCCTGCTCCTCGGCGCCGACGGCCACCGCGCCTGCGGCGCCTTCTATCAGCGCCAATTACCGGCTTCGGTCCAGACGAGCGCCGGCGCCCCGGTTTGGGGGAGTCTCCCCGTCGGCCCCGCCTTCGATCTGGCGGCGGCCGCCCTGGCGGCCCGGGAAAATCGGCTCTTCGCGGCGACGACCGGCAGCACCCTCGTGGCCGGGGAGCCCTTCGGCGAGGAGCCCCTCGGCTGCCTCAAGTTCGGTCGCGGCGGCGATTTCGGCCTGCTGACGGTCCAACGATGAGGCGGGCCGGCCTCCTCTTGCTGCTGCTTCTGTTCCCCCTGGCCGCCGGGGGGGAGGAGCCGGTGCCAAACCGTTTCGGCGCCGCCCTGAGCGCCGCTCATACCTATTCTCCGGGCGGGGTCGATTTCGGTCTCGTCACCGCGGTTGCCCTCTTCGATTACGACCGGGTCTGGCCGCACCGGGCGCCGGAGCCGCTGCGCTTCAAGGTGGAGGCGAGCCTCGGCGCCAGCAGCCGCCCCCGCACCCGGGGCATCGCCTCTGCCAACATGCTCGCCCTCTACTATCTGGAGGGGTGGCGGACGGCGCGGCTGCGCCCTTACGTCGAAGCGGGAATCGGCCTGATCTACACCGATTTCCAGCTTCCCGGCCAGGGGCTGCGGCTCAACTTCAACCCGCAAGCGGGGATCGGCGCCGAGATCGGCCCCGCCCCCTGGTTTGCCGCCCTGCGGCTGCATCACCTGTCCAACGCCAACCTGCACGACGACAACCGGGGGGTGAATTCGGTGCTGCTGCAAGTTGGACGGTATTTCAAGTGATAAAGACCCGTGATGAGTAATCAGTGATGAGTAATCTGTAGCGTATGAGCTAAGCAGTTTCACATCACTTATCACGTATCACGCCTTTGCCTTGCCGGAGCTGTCATGCGCAAGACCGAAGTTCCTCAGGACGCCTGCCTGCTCGAAGGGCAGCAGGAAGTCTGCTATGCCGTCGACGAGAACGGCCGCTACGTCCTGGCCCCGAGTTCCGGCTGGGAGCCAGCCAATATCGCCAACATCCAGGCCTGGGAGCTGATCCGCGAGCAGGTTGCGGCGGTCTTCGCCGCCGTCCGGGAAGGGCGCAAAAGCCCTTTGGCCTACCATATGGCCCGCCACCAGATGGACCCGGCGCTGCTCGGCTCCTATGTCGGCCTCCCCCGTTGGCGGGTGCGCCGGCATCTGCGGCCGGCGGTTTTCACCAAACTGAAACCGGCGCTGCTGGAGCGCTACGCCGTCCTGCTCAAGATCAGCGTCGCCGAGCTTTGTACCGTGCCGGAGCGCCCCGAAATCGTGGTGCCGCGCATTGACGAATAAGTAATTGCACTCTCCCCCAACCTCTCCCGTTAGGGAGTTGGGGGATAAGGAAACCGACGTGAACATTGATTTTCCTCACCGCCAGTCAGCGCATTGCGAAAGCGGCGTCACCGCCAACCTGCTGACCCACGGCGGCATCAAAATTTCCGAGGCGATGGCCTTCGGCATCGGTTCGGGGCTCTTTTTCGGCTACGTCCCTTTCCTCAAAATGGGGGGGCTGCCGCTGATCACCTTTCGCGGCGCCCCCGGCTGCATTTTCCGCAAGGCGGCCCGGCGCCTCGGGGTCGAGATGGCGCAGGAAAAATTCCGCCGGCCGGAGCGGGCCCGTGAGGCCCTCGACCGGCTGCTGGCGGCCGGGGTGCCGGTCGGCGCCCAGACCGGGGCCTACTGGCTCCCCTACTTTCCGGCCGCCCTGCGTTTCCATTTCAATGGCCACAACCTGGTCGTCTGCGGCCGCGAGGGGGGGGACTACATCATCAGCGACCCGGTTTTCCCAGGGCTGGTCCGCTGTCCGGCCGAAGACCTCGACCGGGCCCGCTTTTCCAAGGGGGCACTCGCCCCCAAGGGGCGTCTCTACCACCTGCGCCGCCTGCCGGACCAGATCGATCTCGGCGCGGCGGCGCTGGCGGGGATCCGCGACGTCTGCCGGATCATGCTGAAGACGCCGGTCCCCTTCGCCGGCATCCGCGGCATGCACCTGCTCGCCCGTAAACTCGAGCGCTGGCCGGCCAAACTTGGCGACAGCCAGGCGGCGCTCCACTTGGGGCACATGATCCGCATGCAGGAGGAGATCGGCACCGGCGGCGGCGGTTTCCGTTTCATCTATGCCGCCTTCCTGCAGGAGACGGCGGCCCTCCTCGGTCGCCCCGAATTGCAGCTCCTTTCCGAGCGAATGACGGCGGCCGGCGACCGCTGGCGCAGTTTCGCCGTCGGTGGCGCCCGCATCTGCAAGGGGCGGCCGCTGCCGGAAGATACCTACGAAGCGTTGGCCAGACGGCTGCGCGCCTGCGCCGAAGAGGAGCGACAGATCTACTCCGACCTGCAGGAGGTGGCGCGATGAACAGCACTGTCGTCCACAGCGGCCCCCCCGCTGACCCGCTCCCCGATTTCCAGCCGCTGGCGGTGGATGGCTGCGAGGCGGTCGTCCTCCAGGTGCAGCAGCTGGTGAAATCGTATGGCCGCGGCGGCCGGCCGGCCGTCGACGGCCTTACCTTCGACGTCCAGGAAGGGGAGGCGTTCGGCCTGCTCGGCCCCAACGGCGCCGGCAAGACGACCGCCATCTCGGTCATGTGCACCCTGTTGCGGCCGACGGCCGGCAGCGTCCACCTGGACGGCATCGACGTGCAGGCCGAGCCGGGCCGGGTGCGCCGGCTCCTCGGCCTGGTGCCGCAGGAGATTGCCCTCTATCCGCGATTGACCGGTCGGGAGAACCTGCGCTATTTCGCCCGCCTCTACGGTCTCAAAGGGCTGGAGCTGGAAGAGCGGGTCGCCGATGCCCTCGAACTGGTCCAACTGCAGGAGCACGCCGACCGGCCGGTGAACAGCTACTCGGGGGGGATGAAACGACGGGCGAACCTGGCCGCCGGCATGCTGCATCAGCCGCGGATCCTCTTCCTCGACGAGCCGACGGTGGGGATCGACGCCCAGTCGCGCAATCTGATCCTCGATAGCCTCAGCCGCCTGCGGCAGGCCGGGACGACCCTGGTGTACACCACCCACTACATGGAAGAGGCGCAGCAGCTCTGCAACCGGGTGGCGATCATGGACGGCGGCCGAATCATCGCCGAGGGGGAGCCGGCCGCCCTGATCGCCGGCCGCGCCGGCTGCGCCAACCTGGAGCAGCTGTTCCTGCAATTGACCGGCAGTCACCTGCGCGACGACTGACCTGGCGAGAGGTGCCCATGTCCGGATTTTTCGCTACTTTCTGCAAGGAATTGCTGCTGATCCGCCGTGATCGGGCCGGCCTGATGCTCCTCTTCATCATGCCGGCGGTGCTGGTCCTGGTCGTCTCCCTGGTGCAGAACAACCTGCTGGAGACGAGCGGCACCGCGGTGCCGGTGCTGCTGGTCGACGAGGACGGTGGCGAGCTGGCTAAGCGCCTGACCGACGGACTGCAGGAGCTCGGCGCCCTGACCCTGGTCCGGCAGGATGGTGATCCCCTGGACGCCACCGCCGCTCAAGACGCGGTACGGGGGGGGGACTATCAGTTCGCCATCGTCATCCCCCCCGGCCTCACCGAGGAGGTGCGCAGTCGCGCCCGGCAGCTGGCGGAGCAGAGCCTGGCCGGCGAGGGGGCGGCGGCGGAGCCGCCTCTGGCGACGGCCGAGCTGGCGGTTTACTTCGATCCGACGGTCCAGGGGGCCTTCCGCACCGCGGTGCTCAGCTCCCTGCGGCTGGTGGTTCTCGGTCTGGAGACGGAGGAAAAGGGGAAGGTCCTGGCCGAGCTGCTGCCGCAGCGGATCGAGAAGCTGTTGCCGGCGCTCCCCTTCGGCTTCGGCACGCCTCGGCCGCAGCTCTCCTTCCACTGGAACAGCGAGCCGGTTCTGGCGGTGCGCGAGCAGGTCGCCCTGGCTGGTGGGCTGACCAAACTGCCGACGGCGGTGCAGCAGAACGTGCCGGCCTGGGCCCTCTTCGGCATGTTCTTCATCGTCATCCCCCTCTCCGGCACCTTGTTGCGGGAGCGGCAGGAAGGGACTCTGCAGCGGCTGCGGACGCTACCGGTATCCCCGCTGGCCATCCTGGCCGGCAAGGTGGCCGCTTACGTCCTGATCTGCCTCGGCCAGTTCGGCTTCATGCTGCTGGTCGGCAAGACCGTCCTCCCCCTGCTCGGTACGCCGATGCTGGAGATCGGCAGCGAGCCGGGGGCCATCTTCTTCCTGGCCCTGAGCGCCGCCCTGGCCGCGACCGGCTTCGGCATCCTGGTCGGCGCTCTCGTCGGCAGCTATGAGCAGGCGACAATGGTCGGGTCGGTGGCGGTGGTGGTCGCCGCCGCCCTCGGCGGGGTGATGGTGCCGGTCTACGTCATGCCGCAGGCGATGCAGGCGATCAGCCTCTTCTCCCCCCTGGCCTGGGGTCTCAACGGTTTTCTCGATCTTTTCGTTCGCGGCGGCGACCTCATCTCGGTCCTTCCCAATGCCTTCGGGCTGTTGGCTTTTTTCGCCGTAACCCTCACCCTCGCCTGGATCGGCTTCCTGCAGCGTAACCGGCGCGGTGGCTGAGCGACACCAGATCTTCAGGAGTTTTTCATGCAACGGACCCATCCCGCTCTGGAACAGGAACTGCAGCAACTCATCATCGCCGCCTGCAACGTTCTCGACCCGCCCACGGAACTGATGGCCGACGCGCCGCTGATCGGCCCCGACTCCCCTTTCGGTCTTGATTCTCTCGATGCGGTCGAGGTGGTGGTGGTGGTGCAAAAGGAGTATGACGTGCGCATCGGCTCGCAGGAGACAAGCCGGGAGGTGCTGCAGTCGCTGCGGACTCTGGCCGATTACATCCGTCGGGAACAAGGGGCTGGCTGACAAGAATGCCTTGCCTCGGGTCATTAAAAAAGCTACCGCGAAACTGCGGTAGCTTTTTTACTTGGACCCTGGTACCCGTCGGCAGACCAGCGCGGGCGATAGTGGGATTCGGGATTCAGAACACAAACGGGATGAACCGCTTGCTGGTCTTCATGTAGTCGGCGTAGGGGGCGCCGAAATATTTACAGCACTCGGCTTCGTCGCGCAAGGCGGTGCAGAAAAGGGCGATGCTCGCCCCCGCCGCCAGCGCCAGGCCGGCCCAGGAGATGTCTTTCAGGAAGGCGCCCCAGGCCAGGAAGAGCAGCGACGCGTACATCGGATGGCGGATGAAGCGAAAGGTCCCCGTGGTCACCAGGGTCGACGTTCTTTCAAAAGCCAGCAGCTCCGCGTCGCCTCGGTCGGCGCTGGGCTGGCCGACTTTGCGCAGCAGACAAAGGGCGTTGATCACCAGGGCGAGGGAGATCAGCAGCAGCGACCAGGAGGCGATCTGATGCGCGGCGAAGGGATTGAGGGTCCACACCGGGAAATTGAGCAGCACCAGGGCGAGAATGCATTCCCAGGCAAAGAACCGGTAGAAACCGTGCGACAAGGGGTTGCGCAGCGCGTGGCGGGAGACCCAGGCGAAAAATGCCGTCGCTGCCAGAAAGACGATCCATCTCATTCAGGGGCGCGCCTCTATACCACCGTCAGCAGCATGTAGCAGATGGAGAAGCGCCCGCTCTCCGGGATGTAGCAGAGGACCTTCTGCCCCGGGCGCAGGTCGGGGTGGCGCAGCAGCTCCTCGAGGATGATGTAGACCGAAGCGCTGCCGGTATTCCCCTTTTCGGCGAGATTGGTGAACCACTTCTCCAGCGGAAGGTGAAACCCGATATCCTTCAACCCCTGGTAGATCGGCAGGCGGAAGTAGTCCGAGGAGTAGTGGGCGACGAAGATATCGACCTCTTCCGGGCAGATGCCGCGTTTGGCGATCAGCCGCGGGATGGTGCGATTGGCCGTGGTCGCCACGATCTCCTTGTCGAGCAGCTTCACGTCCTGCTTCACCAGCATGGTGCGCTGGCCCAGCATCTGCTCCATCGATTCGAACTCGCGCCACCCCGTCAAGGTGCCGTCCGGATTCTTGATCGCCCCGGCGAACATGCAGGCGTCGAGCTCGTTGGCAAAGGAGAAGGTGTCGATCCACTCGACTTTGAAGCCGCGCCTCCCGGGGACCGGGGCGGGGGCGAGGAAGGCGGCGCCGGCGCCGTCGGAGAGCATCCAGCGCAGCAGGTCGGCGGAGAAGGCGAGGGCCGGCTGGCTCTCGAGCTGCGCGGCGGTCTGTTCGCTGATCGTCCCGGCCATGCGCGAGCGCATGAAGGAGGAGGACTGCTCCGAGCCGGTGGCGACGGCATTTTTGCTCTGGCCGAGGGCGACGTTCATCGCCGCGTACTTGAGGGCGGTCATGCCGGCGATGCAGATGCCTGCCGTGCTGACGATTTCACAGGGGGTGCTCTTCAGTTCGCCATGCACCATCGAGGCGTGTCCCGGCATCAACTGGTCGGGCTGGGTGGTGCCGCAGCAGAGGCACTCGATGTCATCGATGCTGAAGCCGGGATAAGGGGAGAGACGGCGCACTGCCTCGGCGGCCAGCTGGGCGTTGGTGTGGGTGGTCCGCCCGGTCTGCGGGTCGATGGCGTAGTAGCGGTTGCGGATCTTGTTGTTGCGCAGGATCAGCTTGCGGGTCCGCGACGGCAGCTGGTTGACCATCCCCAGCACCTCCTCCATCTGCTCGTTGGAGACCGGGGCATTGGGGAGAAAGGCAGACAAATCGGTAATAAAGACATTCATGCGGCAACTAACCTCTTGATCAGATTTTCGCTTTCGGATGGGTCAGCTGGAACAGCTCGGCATAACGCCGGTAAAATTCCCCATCTTCCAGCCGGGTCGGCACGACGGCATTGGCCAGGGTATAGAAATCGAGATCGTGATTAACGATCCGCTCGCGCTGCTGCCGGTGCAGGGCGGTCCCGGGGAGCGGAGTGAGAACGGTGAAGATCGGCAGGTCGATCGGGTTGGCCTCCAGATAGCGCAGCAGCCGGTCGAAATCGGCATGCCCGTAGTCGGGGGAGACGATGAAGTCGCCGACGATGGTGATGCCGATCTCGCGCAGCAGGCCGATCGCCTCCTGGTTGACGGCGACGCTATTCGCCTTGTTGAGCTGCGCCAGGCCACTATCGCAGATCTCCTCGAAGCCGATCACCACCGAACGCAGCCCCGCTTCCTGCCACTCCCGAATCAGGTCGGGGTGGCGCACGACCGTGTCGGAGCGGACATCGGCGAGGAAACTCTTTTCCAGGCCGGCGGCGCGGATCGCCCGGCAGAGGCGTCGGGCATGCTCCGGGCTGCCGAAGGTGTTGGCATCGACCAGGCGGATGAACGGGATCTCCGGCAGCAGACCGATGTCGCGGATCACCGCCTCGATGGAGCAGGCGAGATAGCGCCCCCCCGCCTGGCCGCCGATGCAGCAGAAGCTGCAGTCGAAGGGGCAGCCGAAGGCCGAGGTGACGAAACCCAGGGGTCGTCCGAGCAGCGTATAGGCGCCGCGATTTGTCGCCACCAGGTCGTAGCGGGGCGGCTTCGCCTCCACCAGATCGGCCGGGCCGAAGTCGCGCCGCAAATAGCGCAGCGGCGTCCCGGGAGAGCTCTTCGCCACGCCGGGAAGTCCGCTGCCGTCTTCCCCCCGGGCCAGCGCCTCGACCAGCTCGCGAAAGCTCGCCTTGCCGATGCCGACGACGACGAAATCGATCTCCGGCCGGTTGAAGAACTCCGGGTCGTTGCTGGCGTGAATCCCCCCCACGGCTACCGACGCCCCGCAGCTCTCCTTGGCCACGGCGGCGATGTGGCAGGCGGCATTGGCCTCGCAGGTGACCGCGGTGACGCCGACCAGCCCGGGGCGAAAGGCGGCCAGCGCCGCCTCGAGCCCGTCCGGCTCCACTTTCAGGTCGAAAATGCGGACCTCATGCCCGTCGAGGTTGCCGGCGAGAACCTCGAGAGCGAGCGGCTCGCCCCGGAAGATCTGCTTGATCGAATCGATGCCGTAGCGCTCTTCGGGTATGGAACGGCCGCTGTTGGGAGGATTGACCAGCAGGATTTTCATGCAACCGCCTTCAAGGGTGCGGGGTCAGCGGAAGACAGCGCCGACGCCGCCAAAGCCATTGCATGCTAATGGTTTTGGCGGCTTTTGTAAATGCGAAATGCGCCAGGATGAAAGGTCGCTTGGCGGCCGGACATTCTGGTGTGAAACAAGGGAGGCGGCGCCATGGCCGGGCCGCCCCGAGATCACCGTGTCGGTGGTGCCGGGGTGCCCCGTTCCTTGACCAGTTGCTCGAACTTTCTCCCCATCCCGTGCAAAATCTCCTCTTCGCTCGCCCCCGCCTCCTGCCACAGCAGCGCCAGCATCGCCTGACCGTAACAGATGTTGCAGGTGACGGCGTGCTCGTCGTACTTGCCGCCAACTTTCCCCTTTTTGAGAAAACAGTCGAGCAGGCTCTTGTGCCCCATGGCGTCGCAGAAGCAGTAGCAAGGGATTTTGCGCAGCAGCTCTGGATGCTTGACGGCGATCTGGTAGCCGGTCTCCACCGCTTCGCTGGTGTAGACATATTGGGGGAATTTCCACTTGTCCCACTCTTCGTCCGGGTAGCGCTGCTGCAGCAGCGCCTGTGCCTCGGCCGTCAGCTCGGGCATCCCCAGCCGCAGGATGCGTTCGAACTCCGGCGAGCCGGCGGCCAGAGTGGAGGCTGGAAAGGTGAGAAAAGCAGCGATCAAAGTCATCAGCATTATCCGTTTCATCGGAGACTCCTTAAGTCGATGGTCTTCAGAAGGGCCAGAGAAAGGCCCAGTTTTCCCCCCGCAGCCACTGGCCGACGCCGATCAGCGCCAGCTGGCTGAGGAGGAGGAGGAGAAACAGGAGGTCGAGCCGGCGCCGTGGCCGGGCCAACCATTGGCCGCCCGGAACGGAACTGCGGTCGAGCCAGGGGGCCGCCAGCAGGAAGCCGGCGAGGAGCAGCGGGGCGACGATGCCGCCGAGCAGAGCCGAGTGGCTGACCATCTCCTGGAAGCCGACGAAGTACCAGGGGGCCTTGGCCGGATTGGGAGGGTGCAGCGGATCGGCCCGCTCGTACAGGGGGGCGGGAAAGAAGAGCGCCAGAGTCACCAGCAGGGCGAAAGTGAGCAGGGCGACGCTCCCTTCGGCCCGGTAGAGCCAGGGGTCGGCTGGTAGCCGTTCGTTGTCGGCTTCGGGGGGGGCGGCGAGGCCGCCATCCTTGCGCAGACGCCACAGGTGCAGGGCGGTGAGGACCACCATCGCCAGCGGAATGGCGCCGGCGTGCAGGGCGAAAGCCCGCAGCAGCGTTTCGCCACCGAGCTCGCTGCCGCCGAGAAACAGGCGCTGGGCCGCCGGGCCGAGGCCGGGGACGTAGGCGATGAGGCCGGAGCCGACCTGGGCGGCCCAGTAGGAGACCTGGTCCCAGGGGAGGAGATAGCCGGTGAAGTTGGCCAGCAGCAGCAAAAAGAAGAGGGCTAGGCCGTAAGTCCAGTTCAGCGCCCGCCCGCGGTAGGCGCCGGTCAGGAAGACCCGGGCCAGGTGGAGAACGGCGATGACCAGCAGGGCGTTGGCGGCGACGAAGTGCAGGTTGCGCACCAGGGCGCCGTAGCGCAGGGTGGTGGTAATGTGCAAAATCCGCTCGTAGGCCACTTCCGGTTCCGGGACATAGTAGAGGAACAGGGTAAAGCCGGTCACCAGCAGGACCCCCAGGCAGGTCAGGGCGGCCATCCCGAGCCCCAGGGTGGTCAGCGGCTGCACGGTCCGCCGGCGGATCTGCGGCGGGTGGAGATGATGGAGGAAATTGCGCCCTTTCACGGCCACCTCGACCTGAGGGTTAGATGCTGATCCATGCCGGCCCCTCCCGCTTCACCCCGGTGTGGATCCAGACCTGCCCGGCCTCGACGCGCAGGTCGTGCCAGGGGAGGGGGGTGGTCGCCGGCCCGCTGTAGACCTCCCCCCGGGGGCCGAACTCGCTGCCGTGACAGGGGCAATAAAACCCCTGGTCGAAGACGTTGACCAGGCAGCCCAGGTGGGTGCATTCGAGGCTCAGCGCCGCCAGCCGGTCGCCCCGGCGGATGAGGGCCGCCTTCTGGGCAGCGAAGGGGTAGACGCCGTCACCGGCCAAAGCGGCCAAGGGGGTCGCGGCCGTCCAGCGGGCGGAGGAGAAATGGCCGGCGGACCACCAGACGTCGGCGAGAATGCCGGCGAAGCCAGCCAGGCTGGAGCCGATCAAGGTGTAGAGCAGCCCCTTACGGAGCCACTGCCGGCGCGCTGGGTTGGTCGGTGCGTGCATCGTCTTCTCCTGCCAAGCGGCGGATCTTGTCGACCAGGGCGCCGATTTCGGCCGGCGTCAGGCGGTGGCGAAAGGGGGGCATGGCGGTCCCCGCCACCCCGTCGGCGATGGCGCGGGCGATCCGCTCCCGGTCGAGATGGGCGAAGTAGGGGCGATTGGTCAGGTCGCGCGGCCGCGGCCGGTGCTGCAGCTGCTCCGGCCCGCGGCCGGTGCCGAAGCGGCCGTGGCAGCGCTGGCAGTAGCTGGCGTAGAGTGGATCGGCCAGCTCCGGCGCCGCCGGCTCGGCAGCCGGCAAGGGGGGGAGCTCGACCTTCTCATCCCGGGGGATGCCGATGAAGGCGGCGAAGAGCAGATCGAGCAGCCCATCGATCTCCGCTTTTTCCAGTAGACTCCCATACGGCGGCATGCTCGTTCCCGGTACCCCCCGGTCGATAGCGGCGACCAGCCGGGGATCGGGGGTGCGGCGGAAGAATTCGGCGTTGCCGGCGAAGGGGCGGGGGAAGTTCGCCAGGTTCGGCGCGATCAGCCCGAAGCCGTCGCCGGCAGCGGCGTGGCAGCGCTGGCACAGGGCCATGTACAGCTGCTTGGGGTACTGGTTTTCGACCGCGGCCGGCGGATGGGCGAAAGGGTCGTCCTCCCCATGCTCCAGAGTGAGCGGCCCTGTCGCCTGGTGCTGCAGAAAGGCGAGCAGCAGATCCTTTTCGGCGGCACTCATCGGTATCTGCGGCATGCTCGCCCCGGGGATCTGCCGGGCGGGGTTGGCGAGAAAGTCCCCCAGGTAGGCGACGGGGCGCATGGAGCCGATCCAACTCAGGTCGGGGGCCAGGCGCCCGTCTTCCTCTCCGAAACGGTGGCAGGCCAGACAGCGGCGGCTGGCCAGCAGAGCCCCTTCCATCGGCAACGCCTCGGGGATGACTGCCGGCACCGGCGGCAGCCGCACCTGGCCGGTCTGCAGCTGCATCGGCGTGGCATAAAAGGGGTTTTTCACCCGGCTTTTGAGAAACCAGGTGATCTCCTGCGCCTGGCGCGCCGACAGGGGGAAGCGCGGCATGGTCGAATTGGCCGGCTCCTTCTTCGGGTCGCGGATCGCTTCCAGCAGCCGCTCCAGGCCGAGATAGCTGCCGATCTCCCCCAGGGGGGGGCCGTAGCGGCCGCCGGATTCCGTCGGTGCCAGGGAGTGACAGCTGTCGCAGGCATTTTCCCGAAACAGCTCATAGCCTCGCCAGGCCCGCTCCGCCCCGGGGAGGGGGGCCAGTTCATGGCAGGTATAGCAGCTCGCCTGCAGCTCCTGACCGCTCAGAACCCCCCGGGCTCCCCTTCCAGGCAGACCGTGCGAGAGGCGCTCGTCAAGAGCCATCCCCTCCCCCAAGTGACAGGCGGTGCAGCCGAGAACCTCCCATCGGTGCGGAGAGATCTCCGGGTGCGCCGGGCCATGGGGTCGCCCCCCCTGGGGGTGGCAGGTGGTGCAGTGTTCGCGTACCTCCCGTCCTCCCAGATTGACGGTAATGTCGGCAATGGGGCCGTGGCCGTGGTCGTGCCCAGGCCGGCCGCCGAAAAACAGAGCGGCGAAGACCGCGGCGGCCGCCAAAGCGGCGGCGACGGTCAGCAGGGGAGTGAGCCAGTGAGGGGGCGGCGCAGACATTGAAGAATAGACCTCGGTCCAAGGG
>JACZKF010000224.1 GCA_014860175.1 Desulfuromonadales bacterium
GTCAGTTCGCCGACCACCGGAAAGCGCTCGATGACGGCCCGTACGTGAGGGGCGCCGAGAAGGGCCTCGCTCAGATCGCAGCCAGCCTGGTGCGCCCCCTGATGATCGCCGCCGGGCCACATGGGGCTGTCGGTGAAGTCATAGATCTTGCCATTGACCGCCACATAGGCTCGGCGACCGTTGCGGCCGTCGTAGGTTGCCAGTTCCTCGCGAGTCATTTCACGCTCCTGAAATTCGTTAAGTAATGTGATGAGTGATCAGTGATGATGTCTCGTCCTTGGGAAGTCACCCATTACTGATCACACATCACACATTACGCCCTCGCATTTGTCTTTATTCGAATTGCGCCTGGAAAGACTCGAGCAGCTGGCGCAGCTCGGCTACTTCGGTGCGCAGTTCGGCGATTTCGGTTTCGAGGTGAGCGAGGCGCTCGTCCTCGGCCGCTACCTGGCGGCGGGCCGGCTCAATGGCGCCGCTGAGCTCTTCGGTGCCGAGGTCGGGTTCGCCGGCGAGCAGTTGGGCGAAGCGATTCTCCTTGCGCCCTGGCTGGCGCGGCAGGCGGGCCACCAGCGGGGGTGTGTGGTCGGCCAGCTCCTGCAGCACCGCCTCGACCGTCTCCAGATCGCCAAAGCTGCACATCCGCTCGCAGCGGGTGCGCAGCTCGCCGACGGTCTGGGGGCCGCGCAGCAGCAGCTCGGCGACAATCGCCAGTTCGGGGGGGTCGAGGTGCAGTTTGGCGGCCAGGGCATGCTGGTATTTCGGCACCCGCCCCCCCTCGGCCGACTGCATCGCCAGCCCCCGGGAGCGCAAAGTGTCGAGGGCCCGCACCACCTCGGTCTCCGCCAGCTCCATCACCGGCTGGCGGTTCGATTTCTGGTTGCAGGCGGTGGTCAGGGAGTTGAGGGAGAGCGGATAGTATTCCGGCGTCGCCAGCTCTTTCTCCACCAGGCAGCCGAGCACCCGGATTTCGATCGGATTGAGGTTCAGTTCCATCGGTTCACTCTCCGAAAAATCGATCTCACGCCCGCTCACTGCATCGCCCAAGACACCCATAACCGGTGTGATCTGCGTTCATCTGCGGCCAAAGTTTTTTCTGCAGTGGACTGGGCTGGCCAGGCAAGGGGGACAGTCCCTTTAAGGGGACAGTCCCCTTCAGTCCCGGTACCGTTTCAGCAGATCGTGATAGGCGTCGATGCGCCGGTCGCGCAGGAAGGGCCAGATGCGGCGGACCGCTTCGCTGCGGGCGAGGTCGATGGGGACGGTCAGCACCGCCTCGCGCTGGCGGTCGGCGACGGCCAGCAGCTCCCCCTGCGGGCCGGCGACAAAGCTGTGCCCCCAGAAGTCGGCGCCGGGGCCGCCGCTCGGATCGTCTTCGTGGCCGACCCGGTTGACGGCGATGACCGGTAACCCGTTGGCCACCGCGTGCCCCCGCTGAATGGTCAGCCAGGCCTGCAGCTGCCGCTCTTTTTCCGCCGCGTCGTCCCGGGGGTCCCAGCCGATGGCGGTCGGGTAGATCAGCAGCTGGGCGCCGGCCATGGCCATCAGGCGGGCCGCCTCCGGATACCACTGGTCCCAGCAGACCAGCACCCCCAGGCGGCCGACGGAGGTGTCGATCGGCTCGAAGCCGAGGTCGCCGGGGGTGAAGTAGAATTTTTCGTAATAGCCCGGATCGTCGGGGATGTGCATCTTGCGGTAGCGGCCGGCCACCGAGCCGTCTTTCTCCAGGACGACGGCGGTATTGTGGTACAGCCCCGGCGCCCGCCGCTCGAACAGCGAGGCGACGATCACCACCCCCAGCTCCCGCGCCAGGGCGCCGAGCGCTTCGGTGGACGGCCCGGGGATCGGCTCGGCCTGGTCGAAGCAGCCGGTATCCTCGCTCTGGCAGAAGTACAGGCCGGTGTGCAGCTCCTGCAGCACCACCAGCTGCGCCCCCTGGGTGGCCGCCTGGCGAATCGCCGCCAGGCTTTTGTCCAGGTTGGTCGCGCGCGCGGCGACACAGCTCTGCTGCACCAGGCCGACGGTCAGGTGGGTCATGGCAAAACTCCCTTCGGCAGCTGCATGGTGACGCAGTGCAGCGAGCCGTGCTGCTCGATCAGGGGAAGGCAATCGATGCCAATGATAGCATGCTCCGGAAAAGCCTGCCCGACCGCCGCCAGAGCCGCCGGGTCGTGCGGATCGTCATAGGTGGGGACCAGCACCGCCTGGTTGAGCACCAGGTAGTTGGCGTAAGTGGCCGGCAGCCGCCCCCCCTCGGTGTCGAAGCGGGGGGCCGGCCAGGGGAGCGGAATCAGCCGGAACGGCTTCCCTTCGCGGCTGCGCAGCAGCTCCAGCTCGACCCGCATGCAGGCCAGGGGGCCGTAATGTTCATCGGCCGGGTCGTCGCAGGCGACATACAGGATGGTATCGTCCGGGGTAAGGCGGGCCAGGGTGTCGATGTGCGAGTCGGTGTCGTCGCCGGCCAGATAGCCGTGCTCGAGCCAGAGAAAATGGTCGGCCCCAAGCAGGGAGGCCAGTTTCTCCTCCAGCTGCCGGCGGTCGAGATGCGGGTTGCGGTTGCGGTTGAGCAGGCACTGGGAAGTGGTCAGCAGCGTCCCCCGGCCGTCGCTCTCGATACTCCCCCCCTCGAGGATCAGCCCCGGCGTTTCGATCGCCAGCTCGCGAAAGGCCCCGGCTTCGGCCAGCTGACTGGTGACCTGATTGTCGAGGCAGGCGGCGAATTTCAGCCCCCAGCCGTTGAAGCCGAAATCGAGCAGGACCGGCCGCTCCCCTTCATAGACGGTGAGCGGGCCGAAGTCCCGGGCCCAGGTATCGTTGGTCGGGATCTCGAAAATGGCGACCCGCTCCATGGCTGCCCCGGCCTGGCGCAGCATCTCACTGACCCGCCGCCGATCCGGGGCGACCAGCAGCACCCGTTCGAAACGGCTCACCTGGCGGACGATCTCGGTATAGACCGGCTCCACCGCCGCCAGCAGCGGCAGCCAGTCGCTCTCGGCATGCGGCCAGGCGAGCAGCACCCCGTCCTGCGTTTCCCATTCGGCCGGCAGTCGTCTTGTCATCTGGTGGTCCTTCCTCGTGAATTCGGCAACATCCTAACGGATAGTGGGAAGGGAATGCAATGCCTGAGGAGCGGTCGGCTGTCAGCTATCAGCGGTCAGCTAAATCCAGGAGCGGTCGGCTGTCAGCTATCAGCGGTCAGCTAAATCCAGATCAGAGGCTTTGGCCTGGTCTTTGGATTTCGCTTCAAGCTGGCAGCTGATAGCTGATAGCTGATAGCTGTCAGCTGTCAGCTGTCAGCTTAAAAACCCGAGCTGGCGCAGCAGATGGTGGGCTATGGCGGCGGTGGTCGCCAGGGCGGCCACGGTCAGGAGGAGTCGGCGTTGGCGGGCGCTGATCTGTAGCGGCTGCCAGCCGGTGCGCCAGGGGAACTCGCCGGCGTAGCGGCGGCGCAGCTCGGCGGCGGTGATCAGGAAGGTGAGCCAGAGGGCGGCCAGGGCCAGTCCGGCCAGGACGCTGCTCAGCCACTGCAGGCCGAGATAAACCCGGCTGAAGCCGACCAGCACCACCACCGAGCTGGCGGCGATGACCAGGCGCAGGCGGCTGCGCCACTGGTTAAACGTGCCGAGGATGAAATAGACGACCAGGCCGGCGAACAGGCCGACGGTAAACGCATGGCTGCCGGGGAAGCCGGTGAAGGCGGCGGGGAGCTCGGGGAAGAGA
>JACZKF010000225.1 GCA_014860175.1 Desulfuromonadales bacterium
ATCCCTCTCCCTGCCCCAGCTCGCCTCAAACCGTAACCGCCTGCCCCCCCTGGAAACAGGGCCGAAGTGGCCGGTTTGGCGGCGGGTTGCGTGGTGTCGATCCCCAGGACCTGGTTCAACGGGCAGGTTTTGGTCAGGGCCGTTTCCGCGACCAGAGCGCCGGCGATCATGGTCATCAGCCCCCCTGCTTTCCCCTCTTTTCCACCCAGCCAGGCGTAGCCGGCGCCCAGCAGCAGTGGGCCGATGACGGCTCGCATCACCTGGTCCGTCCGTCCAACATTCTCTTTCATCTTCCCTCCTCGATCGGCCTGCGATGGCTGTCAGGAATTTTCGATCTGACTGCTACGGTATCGCAGCTTTCAGACCGGTCAAGCCCAGCTCCCGAACGAGATGCCTCCCACAGCAAAATGCCCTCCTCCCCGGTCGGGGTGGAGGGCATTTCTTCTTGGTTGGGACGGGGGAGAAATTTTTCTCGCCGCTGTCTACTGGTACTGGATGTAAAGCGGCTGCGGCTGCAGGCGCAGGACATCGTCCGGGTGCATCAGCGGATCCCCTTTTTTGGTGTCATTGTGGTAGAAAAGCTTGAATCCGGCGTACTGCACCGGTTCCTTGACGATGTAGTCCTTGTAGGTGTCGCGTTTGAGCCAGGAGGCGCCCCAACCGTCCATGTGCATCACCACCTGAACCTCCGGGCGCAGCTTGACCTCACTGGCGTTGGTTACCATCCGGCGGGTGAAGCGGTGGACGACGAAGACTTTGGGCGGCAGATTGTGCCGGCGCACCAGCTCGGCCAGATAGTCGGCGGCATAATTGATGTCGTCTGCATCGATGCTGCCGATCTTGGTCCCGGGGACATTCCCGCCGGCCCCCATGTTGAACTCCGGGTCGATTCCCAGATGAACGTCGGGGTGTTGGAGAATCCATTCGAAGCGCGGCAGCAGGGCGCGGATGTCGTCGTGACCGGGTTGGATGTCGACAAACAGCACCGCCCCGACTTCCTGCGCCCACTCGTAGACCCGATTGACCACTGCATCAGGCATGATCATGCGGTACTTGCCAGCCTTGCCAGGGGTTCCCTGGGCGACCACCGCCACCAGGTGCAACGCCGGCTGCACCGGCACCGCCGGGTCGGCCTCCTCCCATGCCTTCGCCTTGGCGAGGAGTCGGCTCAACATCTCTTCCTTGTCGTATTCGCCCAGCACCCCCATCCGTCGTGAATTCGGGTTGCCGTAATAGGCGACCAGCCGCTTTGCCGGCAGGAGCGCCCCCGGCAGCGGCTCAGGCATGGCGACCGGCCAGCCGCACTGGCGAGCAAACTCAGGGTCCTCGCCGGCCTTGTAGCGACGGCGCTCTCCCGGGTCGGCGTCCAACTCGGGTGCCGCAGTGGACTCGTCTGCCGCCAAAACGGCTGGCGACGGCGGATGGAGCTGGGGAGGCTGAGGCGCTGAAAACTCTGCCGGCAGCGAGGCTTCGGCGGTGCTCGGTGCCAGCACCGCGGGGGTATCATCACTGCACCCCGACAGGAGCAGCAGCAGACCGAGGGCAGGCAGCAGCGCCACAGGGGGGGAGAGAGCTGGCCAGGCCTGAGCGTACGAGGGGCGTAAGAATGCGAGCGAGCGCATAAGTGTGACAGTTCCTATGAGGCTAAGAGGGAGTGGTCAGGCTGCGAGGCCGGGGGATAGTGTCGGGGACAGCGGGTCAGCGGCGTGGCGGCGGCATGGGGGGACTCCTTCGCATGATCAGTTGTGCATTCACATGCACGGGTGATGCCGACCGCACGAGGCGGCTTCGGATCTTCTTTCTGTCCGGATTAAGAAAGAAAAAGGCTAAAAAATTGGTCATTTAACGGCAAGGTCTGGCGGTGCGTGCGCCAAAAAACGTCACTGCCGCCGGGTGGAAACTCGTCCGGACGATGGAGCGGCTGCTATAATTTATGCAGCTCAAACCGCTCGGCTCCACTTGCCTGGAAAGCTCATGATTCTGACCATTCTGGTCCTGACCCTCCTGGCCTTGGCCGGGGTACTTCTGCACCGGGCCTGGCGCTTGGGTGGCCCGGCTGCCGAGCTCCCCGCCCCGGCCGACCACCCCGTCGATGCCGAGGCCGCCATCGGCCGCCTGGCCGCCTTGCTGCGGGTTCCGACCATTTCCTGGCAGGAATCGGAGCGCTTCGACCCGGAAGCTTTCCGGCAGTTGCACCGCCTCCTGGCGCAGGAATTTCCCCGGGTGCATGCCGCGTTGCAGCAAGAGACGATCGCCGGGTTGAGCCTTCTGTACAGCTGGCCGGGGAGCGAGCCGTCGCTGGCGCCGATCCTTCTGATGGCGCACCAGGATGTGGTGCCGGTGCCGTCGGAGACGGCCGGGGAGTGGAGCCATCCCCCCTTCGGTGGCGAGATCGCGGACGGTTTTCTCTGGGGGCGCGGCGCCCTGGACTTCAAGTCGGCCCTGGCGGCGATTCTGGAAGGGGCTGAAACCCTGCTGGCGGCAGGGTTTCAGCCCCGGCGCACCATCTACTTGGCTTTCGGCCACGACGAAGAGGTCGGCGGCGCCGGCAACCGGGCGATCGCCGCGGAGCTGGCGCAGCGGGGGATACGGCTGGCCCTGGTCCTCGACGAGGGGGGGTCGGTGGTGGAGCGGATCGTGCCCGGGGTCGTCGGCCCGGTGGCTCTGATCGGCATCGCCGAGAAGGGATACCTGAGTCTGGAACTGACGGCGCGCGGCGAAGGGGGACACTCCTCCATGCCGCCGGCCGAAACCGCCATCGGCACCCTCGCCCAGGCGCTGCGCCGGCTGGAGGAGCGCCCTTTCCCGGCCCGCCTCGATCTCGTCGGTCAAATGTTCGCCGCTCTCGGCTGCCGTCTCTCCTTCCCCTACTGGCTGATCTTTGCCAATCTCTGGCTCTTCGCCCCCCTTGCCGTCTGGCGCCTCTCCCGGATGCCGGCGACCAACGCCGCCCTGCGCACCACGGTGGTACCGACCCTGCTGTACGCCGGGGTGAAGGAGAACCTCCTGCCGCAGGCCGCCACCGCCACGGTGAACCTGCGACTGATGCCGGGGGAGACGGTGGCGCAGACGATCGACCGGGTCAAGGAGATCATCGCCGACCCGCGGCTTGAGATCCGGCCCGGGCCGATCCGGAGCGAGGCCTCGCCGGTGGCCGACCACCGCTCCCCGGCCTTTGCCCTGCTCGCCCGCAGCATCCGCCAGGTCGATCCGCAGAGCGTCGTCGCCCCCTTCCTGGTCGTCGGCGCCACCGACTCTCGCCACTATGCCGGCCTCGCCGACCAGGTCTTGCGCTTCGCCTTCCTGCACCTCGGCCCCGACGACCTCAAGCGCATCCACGGCACCGACGAACGCATCCATATCGCCGACTACCGCCAGATGGTGCGCTTCTTCATCCAACTGCTGGAGAACTTGCAGGAGCTCTGACGGTCAGCTACCTTCCCATAACCAGCTTGATCTGGCCGATCTTGGTCTGGAGTTTGCCGGCGATGGTTTCGGCTCTGCCGTCGGCCATCAGCCGGGGGTTATCCGTTAACCTCCCGGCCACTTCCTTGACCTTGCCTTTCATTGCGTGGAGCCTTCCTTCCGCTTGGTCCCTGATACCGGATTTCATGGTTCCTCCAGATCGATAATGGCATTTAATACAAACCCGCTGATTAAGGGTGATAGCAACTAGCGTGCCCGGCGAAACCTGCGGATTCCGGGGGAGAAAGAAGCTGATTTTTAAGGTGAAAGATAGGAGAATGCAAGCAGGAGGGGGGAGGAGAAAACAGGCGCAGCCGTCATATGTGACATGATCGTCGTATTTGACGGCACGCAAGAGGTCTGCCGAAGGTAAGTTCCGGATCAGGGCGACGGTCGGGAAATTCCAAAAGGAAAGGCGGCCAGATTCAGCCGCCTTCGTGTAACTTTCCGCCAACTCTTTTTTGTCTCTTAAGCCACTCGCCGCCCGAGTTCCCGGGCCAGTGCTTCCTTGCGCGAATCGTCGATTTCGCGCATGACGCTGCGGACGTCGGCCGCCTTTTCACTGCTGGCGAAGCGGCCGGTCAAGGTCGACTCCGGGTGCAGCGCCCCCTTTTCGTAGAGGTGCCAGATCTCCTGGGCGTAAGCGGTGGTGAGGAGCTCGGGGGCGAACTGGCCGAAGTAGGCGGCGAGATTGTCGACGTCCCGCGCAAAGAGGCGACCGGCGTTGTTGTTGCCGGCGGCGTCGATCGCCTGAGGGAGGTCGATGATCACCAATCCGTCGCCGGCGACCAGTACGTTGAACTCGGAGAGATCGCCGTGCACCAGCCCGGCGCAGAGCATGCGCACCACCTGCTCGATCAGCAGGCGATGGTATTCCCGGGCCAGCGTCGGGTTCAGCTGCAGGTCGTTGAGGCGCGGGGCGACCTCGCCGTCACCATCGACCACCAGCTCCATCAGCAGCACCCCCTCGCAAAAGGAAAAGGGCCTGGGGACGCGCACCCCGGCGTCGGTGAGGCGGTAGAGAGCGTCGACCTCGGCGCTCTGCCAGGACGCTTCCTGCTCTTTGCGCCCAAACTTGGAGTGCTTCTCCATGGCCCGGGAGCGCCGGCTGTTGCGCCCCTTGCGCCCCTCCATGTACTGGGTCTGTTTATGGAAGCTGCGCTGATTGAGTTCTTTGTAGATCTTGGCGCAGCGGATTTCGCCTTTGCAGCCCACGACGTAGACTTCGGCTTCCTTGCCGCTCATCAACTGGCCGAGAACCTCGTCGATCAGGCCGTCCTGCAGCAGAGGTTCCAGCCTTTTGGGAATTTTCATCGATGCTTTTCCATTCGCTTGCGACGTGCTGGGGACCGTGGTGTCCCATGCTTCGGGCGGTGATACCGCTCACACAAAGGCCTGAAATCACGCCGATCTCAGGCCGACTTTTGGCTCCGACTGCTGGCTGTCCTTGTCCCCCTTCACAGGCGGTACCGGGGCAACGGCCCATCATAGCACACCTGGGGTTCCGGAGGATTTTTTCGAAGCCTGTTCTCTGCCTCGGGTCACTTGTAGGCCGTCACCCCCATGAGCCCGGCAACTTTCACCACTTTGCTGAATCCGGCCGCCCGGAGCCGCTGCGCGGCCTGATCGACAAAACCGGTGCCATGTTTCAGCCGATGCGGGTTGCCCGTATAGTGGAACAGCGCCCCGCGTCCCGTCAGCACCCGGTAGATTTCCCGGTAGAACCGCTCGCCGTAGAGCTCCCCGGCGAGGGAAAACCGGGGCGGGTCGTGAATGACCGCGTCAAAGGCTGCCGCCGGGAGCTCCCGGATGTAGTCCTCGCTATCGGCATGAACCAGCTCGATGTCGGGGCCGAAGATCCGCTGCGACCAGGGATTCTTTTGCCGCAGCGCCATGACGGCGCTGCTGCGTTCGACGGAAACGACCTCCCGGGCCCCGAGCTCCAGCGCGGCCGAGGCCGCATAGCCGAGCCCGCCGCAGGTATCCAGTACCCGGTCCCCTCGTTTCACCACTTGCGCGGCCATCTGGCCGGCACTGACGAAGGGGTTGACCCCCTTTGAGATATGCATTTTTACCCCGCTGATCTCCAGCAGGGGCGCCTGGTTGGTGGCCACCAGTTTGCAGTAGCCATCGTCCCTGACCTCGAGCAGCTCGAGCTCTCCGTCATGCAGGTAGAAGATCCGGTTCTCTTTCCCCGCAACCTGTCGCAGTTCCGCCCGTCCCAGCCTGGTATCGGCATCCAGCACCAGCTCGTCGCCGCCGAGGAGAAAGGTGGTACGGGAGAGGTTCAGATCGACCGAAATGTCGATGCGCTCCTCGCCTCTGTCGAGCGCGACCAGAATCTGCCGGGCAATCGCCGCATAGAACCAGTAGCCGATCATCCCCACCGCCACGCGGCCACCCCCGCCCAGCTCAGAAAAAATCCCGCAGGCTTTCGTCGATCCCGGTCAGGGTCTGGTACCAGAACTCCCTGGCGGCCTCGACCTTGTCGCGATCGAACTTGTCAAGCCATTCCACCAGCCGCGGGTCCGGTTCCTGGTCGGTCTCTTTTTTGCGTCTCAGGAAGGTGTGCAAAAAGTCGATATTGCGCTCAGACTCCCAGAAAATAGGGCTGTTGCCGCTGTTGATGCGGCTGGCAAGGACGTCGCAGCTTCGCAGAAACTGCTCCTGGCGGCCGTACAGCGAACCGATGATCTCGGGGAGCATCTCCTCCGCCCAGCCGCGGTGAAAGCGGCAAGTCCCGAGGTTGTCGAGGATCAGTTCCTTCTTCATCCGCTCCGCGCACATTCTGCCCAAGGTCCGCGGCGGGATGAAATCGTAGCTGTAGATCATGTAGTACTTGCCTGTGATCGCCATCGGCGCCAGCACGCCGGAGACCCAGTACTGGTTGGGAACCATCCACCCCCGCCGGTTGAAGGCGACGTATACCAGACGGTCATGCAGGGCCGTACCCTTGGCCGCGGACTGGATTTGGCTCCATTTGCGCACCCCTTCCCGGAAATCGAGGATGCCGCGGCGTTCCAGGATGGCGTCGAGCAGTTCACAGCCGAGTTCGGCGTTGTGCATCGAGTCGCTGGCGACTTCAAAACCGGCCATCTGCCAGCGTGGCAGGCGGGTGACGCCGAGTTCTTCGGGGGTCAGCACCTTTTCGTCGAGCAGATCCATCAGCCAGGCCAGCACCCCGCCGCCGGAAATGGCGTCAAAACCGAGGGCGTCGCAGTGACGGTTGAGCTTTTCCGCCGCCCGCTGGTCGAAAATGCCGCACAGGGGACCCAGGGTCTGGTACGGTTCGTAATCCTTTTTGTAGATGCCGTTCATCTTCTTGCAGACGGCGACGCAAGGCTCGCCGCAGGTGGCCTGCTGCCGGGTCTGGATGGTCTCTTCGTTGAACTGTTTGAGGTAGTGACCGACCACCAGGTTCTGATGCAGGTTCTGGCGCTCTTCTTCGCTCCAGAAGATGGTGCGGTAGTTGAAGGCGAGGATCTTCCCCCCCACATTGGTGTAGTTGACGCCGAAAGTCCCGCCGGTCTGGAGCTTTTCGTCGTAACGGTACTTGCCGGTCACCTCCAGGTCTTTCTGCGTCAGACGCAGGCTGTACTTGTTCTGGAACCAGTCGTCGGCCACTTTGCGGTCACGGAAATCTTCGTCCACCAGCGTCCCGCCATAGATGATCGCCACGATGCCGTGGTCCTGCACCATGGCGCTGCCGAAACCGCCGCGGCCGGCCCAGGTGTCGACATGGCTGATCTTCCCCCCGGTGATGGGGACCGACATGATCCCCCCCATGTCGGTCTGCAGCGCCGCCGGGCCGGTGGCCAGAATGCGCGGATCGTTTTCGTAGCGGCCGCCGAACATCTCGTAGACCCGATCGGTGAGCGAGTAGACACCGGTTCGCCCCGATTCCCAGATCTCCTGCACGTCGATGGGAACCACCTCCACCTCAATCTCCTCGCCGTGGTTGCGGTTCAGGCAGAGCACCGAAGGGACCGGAGCTTTCCCCACCAGGCTGAGCATGTTGATCCCGAGGTTGTCGAACACCAGCCCCGCTCCCCCCATGGAGCTGATGTAATAGCCTTGCCAGCAGGGGGAAAAGCCGGTCACGAACAGCCGGTTGGAGCCCGGCAGGACGGAGCCGGCAAAAACGCCGACGCCGAAATTGAGGCTTTGATACTCCTCGGCCAGATGGATGCCGAGGTCGACGGGACCGAAATAGCGGTCAAAACCGTATTTTTTGGTCTTGTAGAAGCCGCGCGCCGCATCGACCAGGAGCACTCGCTGGAACATATCCATATTGACCTCAGTGTGCTGACCATCAAGCCGTCAGGGGTGGATTCAGCGTTTCGACCGTTGCCCCCGGCGGCCGATCTTGACGGCGGGGCGCTCCTCGACGACTCTTTTCCGCCGGGGGGCAGGCTTGACGGGGTTGGTGGTCTTGGTAGCCTTGGTAGCCTTGGCAGGGGGCTGCACCGGCGCCGGCGCCAGCGCCGACCTGGTCGCTGCCGGCGCCGGGGTGGCGGCTCTCTTTTTGGCTTTGGCCGGACCCTTGGCCCCCTTGGCTTTCGCCTTCACCCCACCTCGCCGGACGGCAATCTGCGGGAATTCCGGGATGGTCTGGCGCGGGATGGCATATTTGAGCAGCTTCTCGATCGCCTGCAGCAGCGGCTGCTCTTCCGGGCAGAGGAGCGACAGGGCCACCCCGTCCTCGCCGGCCCGGCCGGTGCGGCCGATGCGATGCACGTAGTCTTCGGGGACCTGGGGGAGATCGTAATTGACCACATGCGGCAGACGCTCGATATCGAGGCCGCGGGCGGCCACGTCGGTCGCCACCAGTACCCGCAGCTCCCCCCGTTTGAACTCCCCCAGGGTGCGGGTGCGGATCGACTGACTCTTGTTGCTATGGATGGCGGCGGCCTTGATGCCGTCGAAGAGCAGTTCAGCGGTCAGCTTGTCGGCGCCATAGCGGGTGCGGACGAAGACCAGCACCTGATTCCACTCCCCCTTGCGGATCAGATGCGACAGCATCTCCCGTTTGCGCCCGCGCTCGACGGGATAAAGGGCCTGGGTCACCGCATCGGCGGCGATATTGCGCCGCGCCACTTCGATGCGCCGCGGCTGCTGCAGCAATTCGTCGGCCAGGTCCTTGATGCTTTGCGAATAGGTCGCCGAAAAGAGCAGGGTCTGGCGTTTTTCCGGCAGATACTCGGCCACCTTGAGGATGTCGTCGATAAAGCCGAGGTCGAGCATCCGGTCGGCCTCGTCCAGCACCAGAAATTCGATGCGGGAGAGGTTCACCGTCTTGCGCTCGGCGTGATCGAGCAGTCGCCCGGGCGTCGCGACGACGATATCGACGCCGCGATGCAGCCGCTCGATCTGCGCCTGGATGTTCACCCCGCCGTAGATCATGGTCGAGCGCAGCGACAGCCGCCGCCCGTAATACTGCATCTTCTCGCTGACCTGGGCCGCCAGTTCCCGGGTCGGCACCAGCACCAGCACCCGGGGGCGGCGCCGTTTTTCCGAGGGGATCTTTTCACTCAACCGCTGCACGATCGGCAGGGCGAAGGCGGCCGTCTTGCCGGTGCCGGTCTGGGCTCCGGCCAGCAGATCGCACCCCTCGAAAATCACCGGGATCGCCTGGGTCTGAATGGGGGTCGGGGTGGAGTAGCCCTGAGCGTCGATCGCGCTCAGCAGTTCGGCGCACAGGCCGAGAGATTCAAAAGACATCGAGATGGATTCCTTTAAGTTGAAAACCTGGCAAGCTCGGCCAACAGGTTGCGTTGGGGACACTTCAGCCGCCATCGTAACACGTCAACGGGATCGGCGCCCCCTAAAGGAGTTATCCCCACCGGAGGCGGGGCGTTTCTTGATCCTCACCCCGCTTCGCAATTGAGGAGGACGATGTCCGCGGCCCCGGTCGCGAAGGGGGGTCAGCGCCCCAACCGGCTCACCCTGCCTCTTCACCGCGCATCCGGATCAAGAATCTCGGCTCCGCAATCGACTGACCGCGGCAGACGGGGCAGCGTCCCGGCCGGTCGAGGCGCTCGCGCTTGGTGAAGACAAAGCCGCACTTGCGGCAGGTCGCCGGGTCGATCTCCAGGCGCCCTTCGGCGCTTTGCAGCGACTTGCGGATATGCTCCAGGTGACGGGCGACCTCTTTTTCCTGGATGCCGACCTCGGCGGAAATCTCCCGGGGTGTCAGGGAACTGCCCCGCAGCAGATCAACGATCCGCTGACGGACGGTTTCTCCGCGAAAGGCCGGGACGACGGGTGGTCTGGGGCTGGAAGGCATGCGATCTCCGCGCAGTTGGGGGTAGGACTATTTCAACACGTCCGGGCGCCTGAATCACCAGAAATCCTCGGGCACCAGGTCGATACCCTCGAACAAGAAAGCCCACAACCATGGGCTGCGGGCTTCTTTGCGAAATCGGCCGAAGGGGCTAACCCTTCGGCCGGGTTAGGGGATCGTCTACTTGACGATGATCTCAAACAGGACCCGCATGTTGGCTTTGGCGGCCGGTGAGTAAATTTCCGCCGGAGCCGCTTCATGGACCGCCGGGCGTCGGTCGCCGTAACCGATGGTGCTGAGCCGGTCCGCCACGATGACCCCTTCTTCGACGAGGTAGGCTTCGACGGCCTCGGCTCTTCTCTCACTCAGTTGCTGATTGTAGTCTTCCGTCCCCTGGGCCGAGGTATACCCGGCGATACGGACTTTCGCTTTGGGATTGTCTTTCAACAGCTGAATATTTCTTTTCAGGATGGTTTTCGCTTCCGGCTTGAGGGTCGACTGGTCGAAATCGAAGTGGATATCCTCCAGGGCCAAAATGATGACCTTCGGCTCCTTGGCGGCGACCAGAATCTTCTCTTCCGCCTGCGGCTCCGACGCGAGAATGACCACCTTCTCCTCAGCTTTGACCACCGGCTGGGGCTCGGGTTCATGCTTTGCCACCGGTTCCGAGTGGGACTGGCCGCCGAAACGGAAGACGACGCCCAGGTTGGCGCTCACATTATGGTAGGTCTCCTGGAACACTTCCGTCACCATATTGTCTCGGAGGTCCAACCGGAGGGCAATATTGTCGGCTACCCAGTACTTCGCCCCTACGCCGTAGTTGATGGCAGACATGTTCTTGGTATTGATATCGGGGCTGTAGTGAGTGGCTCCGTAGCCAGCCACGATGAATGGGTTGAAATTGCTTTCCGGCATGAAGTGGTAGAGAAAATCAAGGTGATAGGAGGTAATTTTCACGCTGCCAATCGGGCTGGCGAACTGCCCTTCTCTGGTTTGGTTTTTATCTTCGTCGTCTACGTGGCTTTTCATGTACTCAACGGCGCCTTCGATCCCGAACCGATCGGTAAAGTTATAGCCAATTCTTCCCCCGATCAGTGGCCGGTCTTTCAGGTTCTGTTTATTTTCGAAAATATTGTATCCGATGAATGGACTCACCTCGACGCTTCCGGCCTTGATCTCCGAATATGCCGGCAAGGGAAGGAGAAATGCAGCGGCTAGCAACGCCGGCACCACTTTCCTGGCGCTTGGAATCATTGAAAATATGTTTTGCATGTAAAACCTCCTGTTATGTTGACTGTTCATAGATCTTTCATGGCATTCCTGGTTGCTTGTCGGAGAACGGGGAGACAGCAGGACAAAGAGGGCTGTCTCCCCGTTGCATTCCTTTCTACATCGGAGACCTCACTTTACGGCAGGGGCAAAGTGATGGTCGCCCTGTCCAGGGTAATCGCTTCGGCGGCCGCACCCTGATTCAACGCTCTTCCTTCCAGAGTGGCACCGGTCAGGAGAGAGATGCTGGTTCCCGCGATCATCGTTCCCTGCATGATCGAATTGGTGCCAAGGGTGACCGCACTTCCCGCTGTCCAAAAGACGTTGGCGGCTTTTGCACCGCCACTCAGAATGACGCGACTCTGGTCTTCCGTCGTGATGGAAGTCTCGCTCCGGATGATAAAGACGGCATTCCCGTCGCCTTGACCATCCAGGGTAAGGAAGCCACCTGCGGATATCTCAATCGTGGACAGTGACTCGTACAGGCCGGGGTACAGCGTCAACCCATTGAGATTGCCGCTGATTGATGCGGGAGTCCCCCGAACCGCGGCGCGGGCGTAAAGAAAGGCGGCGGCAGCATCGGTTTTGGCATTCGTGAGACGGACCGGATCGATCTCTGCACAGGCAGGCCCGGTTGCATCAACGGCCCAAATCGTCCCCGTTACTTCCGGGCAGGATAGCGGCTCGACGAACCCGCTGATGTTCGATCCGGCATCCGGAGTCAAACCGACATCGCCGGTGATCGCGGAAGTCGGGATGTTGGTGATCCCCGCAGAAGCCAGGATGACGAAATTGGCGGCGGAACCCAGGGGGACCCCCATCTGACCCGTGGCGGCAGGCGTT
This sequence comes from Desulfuromonadales bacterium, assembly GCA_014860175.1. GTDB lineage: Bacteria > Desulfobacterota > Desulfuromonadia > Desulfuromonadales > JACZKF01 > JACZKF01. The sequence goes on from JACZKF010000225.1 coordinate 11,861, forward strand.
ACGGTGGTGAAGGTCCACTCGTAGGGGCAGGCAAGGGCAACGCCCGCGGCGCTCGTGACATCCCGGGTGATGATCGCCGTATAGGGGGTGCCGGGCTCGAGAGCCACTGCTGTCGTCAACGTCGCCACCATGGTGAAGTCGTCGTAGAGCACTGACACCGGGATGAGGGTAGTGCCGCCATCGGGAGTCAGGGTGAAGCTCAAATCATCGATCGTGAGGGGATCCATTGCCATGCTGAAAGTGGCGGTGATCAACTTGCCGCCGTTCGCAACGGCATTCGTGCTGGTGGTCGCGGCCAGGTTGCCATCGGTAGGATCGGACAAGGTGACGGTAGGGATGGTCGGACCCGATTCGGCGGGGCAGAAAGCGCCGGGGATGATCGACGCCACCATGACTTCAAGGGTAGCGGTATCGCTCTGGGTACCGAGAGTAGCGGTGATTTCAGCAATGCCGCCGACTTCACCGGTGGCGTTGCCGGCGCCGGGGAGGAGGTTCTGTGAAAGCGTCGCCACGAGCGTGCCACCGGTGGGGAGATTGGCTGAAGTCCAGGTGGCGGTTTCGGTTACGTCGACGTCTGGCCCAAAGCTGTAAGTGGCCATCGCCGTAAATTGCTGGCTCTCACCCACCGGGATCGAGGCGATTTCCGGGGTCACCAGGATCGACACCAGGACTGCCTCATTCACGGTCAGGGTGGCGGTACCGCTCTGGGCGCCAAAAGTAGCGGTGATTGCAGAGGTACCGCCGACTTCACCGGTAGCCCTGCCGGCACCGGGGAGGAGGTTCTCTGACATCGTCGCCACGAGGGTGCCGCCGACGGGGACATTGGCGGTAGTCCAGATGGCGGTTTGGGTTACGTTGACGTCCGGCCCGAAGCTGTAAGTGGCCATGGCGGTAAATTGTTGGCTCTCACCCGCCGGAACCGTGGCGGTGGCCGGGGTCACCGTGATCGACTCCAGGACGGCATCGTTCACGGTCAGGGTGGCGGTGCCGCTCTGGGTGCCGAAAATGGCGGTGATTGTGGCTATGCCGCCGATATTGCCGGTTGCGCTGCCGGCACCGGGGACGCCATTCTGTGACATCGTCGCCACGGCCGCGCCGCCGGTGGGGACGTTCGTTGAGGTCCAGATGGTGCCGATGTTTTCAGTCACGTTCACGGAAGGGCCAAAGCTGTAATTCGCCATCGCGATAAATTGTTGGATACCACCCGCCGGGATCGAGGGGGTGGCCGGGGTCACCGTGATCGACTCCAGGACGGCGGCATTCACAGTCAGGGTTGCCGTTGCGGTTTGGGCGCCGAAAGTGGCTGTGATACCCGCGATGCCGCTGACATCACCGGTCGCATCGCCGGCACCGGGGAGGAAGTTCGTTGAAAGGGTGGCCACGGGGGTGCCGCCGACGGGGACATTGGCCGAAGTCCAGGTGGCGGTGTCGGTCACGTCGACGTCCGGCCCAAAGCTGTAGGTCGCCATCGCCGTATACTGCTGGCTGCTACCCACCGGAATCGAGGCGGTTGCCGGGGTCACCACGATCGACACCAATACGGCATCGTTCACGGTCAGGGTGGCGGTTGCGGTTTGGGTGCCAAAGGTGGCGGTGAGCCCCGCTACGCCGCCGGTGACGCCGGCAGCGACGCCCGGGGTGGTCAGGAAGGCAGCCACACCGGGGGTGTCCGACACCCAGGTGGCGTCGGCGGTCACGTTCTCGGTGGTGCCGTTGGCATAGGTCACGGTCGCCGTAAACAGTTGGCTGCTACCCGCCGGAATGGAGGCCGTTGCCGGCGTTACTGTGAAGGCAACGCCCGGCGGCTTGTCCCAATGTCCGCCGCCACCTTCGCCCCCTCCCCCGCAACCTGGAAGGATAAAAACAGCCAGAGTTAATGTTGATAGCAGAAAAGCTTTAATCATCTTCAACCTTTGCATACAGCCTCCTTTTTGAACTCAGTGAAAATATGGTTGTTTGTTCCTGTCCCTAGCTAGGTGCTCTCTTTTTTGCGGTGGTTCTTGTATTGATCAACAGGCACGCTCTTCGCCCTTTCATCGCCCCGCCTGGGATTGGTTGCATCCGGTTTTAACTAGAGCAAATTGCCTGCCAATGCTGGAAAGCCAAAAACAGATCCAAATTCTTCTTGTAATACGAGTCATTAAGGATCAGTGGGAAACCCTTAATGGGGGCTGGAATAATCTTTCAGCCTCCGTATTTGGTGGAACCTCAACATGCTGAGGGGCGCATTCGGCAGGATCTCGAGCCCCACCGATAGAATCCTGAAGCTTTTTCAAGGGAATACTGATATTGTCCAAGGTTATGAAAAAGCGAAATAAAATGACGGATAGCGGGACTCAGCCAGCGGCTGCTTCGCCACTGATGAAACCTCCTCGGGTTCAAAGGGAGCAGCCGGGGATCGATCACGGACTCGAGGCCTACCGGATCGAGGTGGAGGTGCAAAATGAGGAGCTGATCCGGACCCAACTGGAGCTCGAAACCCAGCAGATCGAGCTGGAGATGCAAAATGAAGAGCTGAAGCAAGCGCGTGAGGAGACGGAGGCGTCGCGGGACAAATACACCGAGCTGTATGACTTCGCCCCGGTCGCTTATTTCACCTTCGATGCGCGTGGAGTGATCCGGGAGGTCAATCTTACCGGCGCCCGCATGCTGGGAATTGAGAGGCAACAGCTGACCAATCAACCCTTCATCAGTTTCATGGCCGATGCCGATGGGAGAGAGATTTTTTCCGAGCACCTGGAAGCCGTTTTGCAAAGCCAGAGCTTGCAGAGATGCGAAATCAGACTGGTGGGAAACGGTGGCGCGGTGATCGATGCCCAGCTGCAGAGCGGTACGGTGGGCAAAGAAGAGAGTAAAAGCAGTTACATCCTTTCATCGATCGTCGATGGCACGGCGGCCAAGCAGATGGAAGCGGAAATCAAGGAGGCCCGTGAATATGCCGAGGATATCGTCGAAACTGTGCACAGCCCCCTGGTGGTGCTGAGTTCCGACCTGAAAATCCTCACCGCCAACCACAGCTTCTACGATTCCTTCAAAGTAACGCCCGAGGAGACCATCGGACATTTCATTTACGACCTGGGCAACCGCCAGTGGGACATCCCAAGGCTGCGGGTCCTGTTCGAGGAGATCCTCCCTAACGATACCGTATTCAATGGTTTTGAGGTGGAGGACGACTTTCCCGGTATCGGGCGCAAAACCATTCTGCTCAATGCCCGGGAAATTTTCCGTAAAAATATCGGCTCCCACATTATCCTCCTGGCGATGGAGGATATTACCGACCGCAAGCGGGCGGAAGCCGAGCGGACCCGGCTCGAGCAGGTACTGCAGGATAAGAACACCGAGCTGGAGCGCGCCACCTGCGTGGCGGAAAAAGCCAACCTGGCCAAATCCGATTTTCTCTCCAGCATGAGCCATGAGCTGCGTACGCCGCTCGGAGCGATTCTCGGTTTCGCCCAGCTCATGGAATCGGGGGCGCCGCCGCCGACCCCGGTGCAGCGGCGGTGTATCGATCAGATTCTCAAGGGGGGCTGGTATCTGCTGGATCTGATCAACGAAATCCTCGATCTCGCCTTGATCGAATCCGGCAAGCTGTCGATGTCGCTGGAGCCGGTATCGCTGGCGGAAGTCATGCTCGAATGCGAGGTCATGATCGAGCCGCAGGCGAAAAAGCATGGCATCCGCGTGGTCTTTGCCCCGGTTGAAACATCCTGGTTTATCAAGGTCGACCGGACGCGCGTGAAGCAGGTCCTCATCAATCTTCTTTCCAATGCGATCAAATACAACAATGTGGGGGGAACGGTTACTGTCGAGAGTGTGCTGCTCCCTGCCGATATAATTCGGATCAATGTGCGGGATACCGGCGCCGGACTCGATCCGGCCCAGTTGGCCCAGCTCTTCCAGCCGTTCAACCGCCTTGGGCAAGAGGCGAACATTGAAGGGACCGGCATCGGCCTGGTGGTTTGCAAGCGGTTGGTCGAATTGATGGGGGGGGGGATCGGCGCGGAAAGCCGCGTCGGGGAAGGGAGCGTGTTCTGGTTTGAACTGAACCGGACCGATGAGCACCCCCATTCTGGTACCGCTGCGGTTGCCCCGGTGGCGGCCGGCTCGGCGCAGGGCAAGAGCGACGTGCAGGTGCACACTCTATTGTACGTCGAGGACAATCCGGCCAATCTGATGCTGGTCGAGGATATCATTGCGCGCCGGCCGGATATCCGGTTTCTGAGCGCAAAAGACGCCATCCGCGGCATCGAGATCGCGCACGCCTGCTTGCCGGATGTCATCCTCATGGACATCAACCTGCCGGGGATCAGCGGACTCGAAGCCCTGAAAATTCTGGTTGAAGACCCGGCAACAGCGCATATTCCAGTCGTTGCCCTCAGCGCCAATGCCATCCCCCGTGACATTGAAAAAGGGCTGGAAGCGGGCTTCTTCCGGTATCTGACCAAGCCGATCAAAGTCAATGAGTTCATGGGAACGCTCGATGTGGCACTGAAGCTGGCCAAAGCGCAAGCGACCGTGGCTGCAGCTCAAAAGGAAAAAGGATGATCAATACTCAGCGGGAGATTTTTGACGCCAGCATCCTGATTGTTGATGACCATGAGCCGAATGTCATTTTGCTGGAGCAGCTGCTTCTGGAGGCGGGCTACACCCGCGTTGCTTCCACCATGAAGCCACGGGAAGTCTGCGCGCTGCATCGCGAGAACAAGTATGACCTGATCCTGCTCGACCTGCAGATGCCTGGCATGGACGGCTTCCAAGTGATGGAAGGCCTCAAGGCGGACGATCCCCACGGTTATCTGCCAGTTCTCGTGATCACCGCTCAGCCGGGCCACAAGCTGCGCGCATTGCAAAGCGGCGCCAGGGATTTCATCAGCAAGCCGTTCGATCTGGTCGAAGTCAAGACCCGAATCCACAACATGCTGGAAGTGCGGTTGCTGTACAAAAAACTCGCGAACCACAACCAGCTGCTGGAACAGGCGGTGCAGGCGCGGACGGCCGATCTTCTCAAGGCGAATGCCCTGCTGTTGCAGGAAATCAAGGAGCGCAAGGAGACAGAAGTATCACTCCTGAGTGCCCTGGAGGAGATCAAGCGCTTGAAGGACCGGTTCCAGGCGGAGAACATCTACCTGGACAAGGAGGTGGCCCGGCAGTACAACCTCGGCCAGATCATTGGCCAGAGCCGTCTCCTCTCGCAGGTCTTTTCCCAGGTCGCACAGGTGGCGTCGATGCAGGCGACGGTCCTTCTCCTCGGCGAAACCGGCACTGGCAAGGGGGTGGTCGCCCGCGCCATCCACAGCAGCAGTTCGCGCAAGGACCGGCCGTTGATCACGGTCAACTGCACGACCCTGCCGGCGAACCTCATCGAAAGCGAGCTCTTCGGCCGGGAAAAGGGGGCGTTCACCGGGGCCGATAGCCGGCAGATCGGGCGCTTCGAACTCGCCGACGGCGGCACCATCTTCCTCGACGAGATTGGCGAAATACCGCTGGAGCTGCAGTCCAAGCTGCTGCGGGTCCTTCAGGACGGCGAGTTTGAACGTCTGGGCAGTCCCCGCACCATCAAGGTTGATGTGCGGATCATTGCCGCCACCAACCGGAACCTGGAGACTGAAATCCGCAACGGCCGATTCCGGCAAGACCTGTTCTACCGACTCAATGTTTTCCCCATCACCAGCCCGCCACTTCGGAAGCGCAAGGAAGACATCCCGTTGCTGGTCAGCCACTTTGTCGCCAAATTCAACCAGAAGATCGGCAAGAAGATCGATACGGTATCGAAAGAGACTCTCAATACTCTGCAGCAATACCATTGGCCCGGTAACGTGCGGGAGTTGGAGAACGTGGTCGAGCGGGCGGTCATCACCAGCCCCGGGGCCGTGCTGCAGGTGTTGGACCGGTTCGATACCCCTCGCCAGGCCGAGGGGGCGGCAGGGGAAGAGGTCAAAGCCCTCGCCGAACTGGAACACGACCACATTCTGCATGTGCTCAAGCAGACCGGCTGGCGCATCGAGGGGAAGAACGGAGCAGCGCTGATCCTTGGCCTCAACCCCAGCACCCTGCGCGCCCGGATGCGCAAATCCGGCATCGTGCGGCAGTAAGGAAGCAGCCGGGAACAAACGAGATGTTGGTCGACGGCCGAGTTCTTACGGCGAGAAGACTCGGCCGCACGTGGAGACAGTATGCACAAATTCGCCTTATGGCTGTTGCTGGCCATGTTTTTCCCAATTCTTACCGGATTCGACAACGCCCCCCCCGAGCGCAAAATCGTCCTGTTCCCCGAGGGGCCACTGTTTTTCGTCCCGCTGGCAAGCCCCAAGGAACCCCGTACCCATGTCACCTGGCTGCATCTCCGACTCTCCGGCAAAAGTTTCAACATCGGCTCGGTCGGGTTTGGCGACAGTTTCGGCCTGATACGAGCGCCAGGCTTTGGCGTGGCGGATAGCTGGCAGCTCGGCATCAGCGGCGCGGTCCTGGCCCAGTTCAACATGGATTCCGATTCCATCGACCTGATCAACGCCGATTACATCATCGGCCTGCCTCTGAGTTACCGCAACGGCCCCTGGTCGGCGCGGGCGCGCCTCTTCCACCAGTCCTCGCACCTGGGAGACGAGTTCCTCCTGTTGCCGCAAAGCCCGGAACTGAGGCAAGAGCGTATCAACCTGAGCTTCGAGGCGCTTGAGCTGCTGGCCGGCTGGGAATGGAAGGGGATTCGGCTTACCGCCGGCCCCTCCTATATCTTCCACTCCGACACTTCTATCAAGCGTAACAGCGTTCAGGCCGGCCTCGATTATCATCGCACCAAACAGGTCTACACCCCGTCGGCGCACCTGTTCGCCAGCCTGTTGTGGAGCGCCTGGGAAGAGACCGACTGGAACTCGGACGTAAGCGCCAAGGCCGGCGTTCACTTCCGCAGCCCTTATACGGAAAAACGGGCCATTCAGATCTTTGCCGAATACTTCCACGGCAATCTCCCCTTCGGTCAGTTCTACAAGCTGCGATCAGAATATTTCGGTGCCGGCCTCAACATTTCTTTCTGAGCACAAATGCAAAAAGGGCGCCTCGCTGGGCGCCCTCTTTTTTGAGCCGGTTGTCGAAGGGTTTATTAAAGTATCTTACGCCCTTGAATCACCCGGATAAGTACCACTATAATAGCGATTACGAGAAGAACATGAATCAGACCGCCCATCGTGTTTGCGGTTACTATACCTAGCAGCCACAGGACGAGCATTACTACGCAGATAGTCCACAACATGAATCCTCCAGCTCTATTTTACAAGAAGGTCGTTCTTTACCGACGTTACGCCTTTAACCGATCGTGCGACCTCACCTGCCTTGGCAACATTCTGCGCCGAATCAACAAATCCGCTTAATTGAACAACAGTCTTGAAGGTCTCAACGTTTATCTGGGCGGCCTTAAGACTTTCTTCTTTAACCATTGCTGCTTTGACCTTAGTCGTGATGACGGTATCATCGACGTATTCGCCGGCGCTTTCACGCTCAGCCGTAGCGGTGCAGCCGACAAACATCAGTACGACTACAGCACAGATCATCAGCTGAAGATAACGATAATATTTTACCATGGTGTCTCCTTTTCCGTCGAGGAAGGTTAGTGAGTGAATTATTTCTGGCCGCCATAGAGTTCGACATTGATTTCGTCCAAAGCGTAGACGACCGGCCTGATCGACGCTTTCAGCACATCCAGGTCCTGGACGGTCCGTTTGGCGATCGGGCTGATTGCATTGACGCCACCGACGGTCAAATCGTTGGACAGGTATCTCTGGATTTCTTTCAGATCAGTCAGGTAGATCGTGTAGGCATCCTGGATCCCCACGCCCGCCTCGGGCACCCGGGCATAGATGGCCGCCAGTTTTATCCGACGATCTTCGCTGAGTTGGCGGATCTGCGGATTGGTATAATTGTCACCCTGCTTTTCCCATTCGGAAAAATACGCCGTGCTCGATTTTCTCATCTCCTCGACCCGCTTGATTACCTTCTCGCCCTGTTTTTCGAATTCCGTCACGTCTTTGGAATAGGTGTCGAACGACTTTTTCAGATCCGGTTGACTTGCCAGGAACAGAGAATCAAGCGAAGTGGCCGTGGCATCGATGTTCACCCCCATCTTGCGGATCTCTTGATCCACTTCCTGGATCGAGTTGGAGGCTTTGACCGAACGATCCATGCCGGTCTTGGCGCAGCCGCCCAGGAAGACAACAGCGCCTAGTAGAAGGAGAGTGAAAAAGAATAGAGACTGTTTCCCGTAGTTCATGGTATTTCCTTTGGCTGGTGTTGTGAGTTGTTGTTATGCGACAGTCGACTTCCTTCGCACGCTACACCCACTATCAAACGCAATGATCATGCCGGCCGACTATGTGAGGGGGGATTTTGTGAAATGTGAGGAACAACGAAAGGTTGCAGGTCTGGAAGAGAAATGCTGAGACTTTCTGCTTCTCCTCCAGGCCTCAGCATATGGTGGAGCCTCAGCATGTGGCGGGGAGGCGAAGCGGTATCAACATCTGGCGTAAGCCGCCTGGAGCTGCCGGCAGGGAGTTCTCTTGCCATCTCCCTTGCCGGTGCCATACTGGGGTTAACGAAGCAGCCGGGTCTCGGCTCACCTTCGACCCGGCGCCAATCCGGTGAGGGAGTGCATGCTGGGTACGGTGACCAGAGGTTTTCTTCTGCTGCTGGGGGGGGTGGTGATCGTCGGCACCGCTCTCCCCTTGCTGCGCGCCACCGCCTGGTGGGTTCGCATCTTCGACTTCCCCCGAGTTCAGCTCCTTTTCCTCGGTGCTGCCGTTCTGGTGCTGCTCCTTCTTTCCAGCCGTCCGCTGCGCCCCGCCGGCGCCCTGTTTCTGCTCCTGCTGGCGGGGTCGCTCCTCTACCAGGGGTGGCGAATCTACCCCTACACCATTTTCGCCGGCCAGCAGGTACAGGGGGCGACCCGGGAACGGCCGGAGACGACAGTGCGCCTCTTGGTCGCCAACGTCCTGATGGACAACCGCAACGATGGCGATTTTCGGCGGCTGATCGCCGAGGAGCAGCCCGACCTCCTCCTGGTGGTGGAACCGGACCACTGGTGGGAGGAGCGCCTGCGACCGCTGGCCGCCGATTATCCCCATGTTCTCCGTTATCCCCTCGACAACACCTACGGCATGCTCCTGTACTCCCGCCACCCCTTCACCGGCCAGCAGATCCATTTCCTGATCAAGGACGATATCCCCTCCTTCCAGGTGCAGATCCGGCTCCCTTTTGGCCATCGCGTCGACCTTTGGGGGCTGCACCCGGAGCCGCCGACGCCGCAGGAGAGCGACTCGTCCGCCCCTCGCGACGCCGAGCTGCTGCTGGTGGGGAAAACGGTGCAGGAGCTCGGCCATCCGGTGATCGTCGCCGGCGACCTGAACGACGTCGCCTGGTCTCACACCACCCGGCTGTTCCAGCGGATCAGCGGTCTGCTCGACCCCCGAATCGGCCGCGGCCGCTTCAGCACCTACCACGCCCGCTTCCCCTTCCTGCGCTGGCCTCTCGACCATGTCTTCCACTCGGATCACTTCCGCCTGGTCGAACTGAGGGTCCTCCCCAACTTCGGTTCCGACCACTTCCCGATTCTGGCTGTGCTGAGCCTCGAATCGGAGGGGCGGCCGGAGCAGGGGGAGCCCGAACCGGAG
>JACZKF010000226.1 GCA_014860175.1 Desulfuromonadales bacterium
ACCGGCGGGCGCGCGCTCCTGCCGGCGGCGGTCCCGACGTTCCCCGCCGGGGTGCCCTCCCAGCTGCTGGCCCGGCGGCCGGATGTCGCGGCGAGCCTGCTGCGTCTGCAGGCGAGCGATGCCCGCATTGCCGCCGCCGTCGCCGAGCGCTTCCCGGCCCTGCGCCTGACCGGCGCCTATGGCGGCGCCAGCGCCGAACTCGGCGATCTGCTCGCCTCCGGCAATATCTTCTGGAACCTGCTGCTCAACCTGACTCAGCCGCTCTATGACGGCGGTCGCCGGCAGGCCGAGGTCGACCGCAACCAGGCGCTGTTCCGGGAGAATCTGGCCCGCTACCACCAGAGCGTCCTTACCGCCTTCCGCGAGGTGGAGGACGCCTTGACCGCCGGCCGCACCGGCGCCGACCGCATTGCCCGCCTGCAGGAGCGGGAAGAGGCGAGCGGCGCCGCCTTGCGCCTGGCCCTCGACCGCTACCTGCAAGGGCTTTCCGACTACCTGCCGGTCCTCACCGCCCAGGGGCTGCACTTCGAGGCCCAGAGCCAGCTGCTGAGCGCCCGCCGGCAGCTGGTCGCCGACCGCATCTCCCTGGCCCGGGCCTTGGGCGGGGAGTGGATGGAAGAGGAAGTGGGAAAAGAATAGGTCAAACAGGGCCAATCCGACTAATAGGACTTATTATGAACACCCGATCGAAACTGCTGAAAATCGTTCTCCCCCTGCTGATCATCGCCGCCGGCCTGCTGGCGGCCCGGCTGATGATCGTCAACCGCCCCGAGCCGATGAAAACGGTGCCGGAGAACCCGGGGGCCCTGGTGCAGACCGTCACCGTCAGCCGGGGGGAGAGGCAGGTCCGGGTCGATGGCACCGGCCTTGTGCAGCCTCGTCAGCAGGTGGAGATTATCCCTCAGGTCAGCGGCCGGGTGACCGAAATTTCGCCGCAGCTGGTCGCCGGCGGCTTCGTCCGGCAGGGGGAGTTGCTGCTGCGCATCGATGAGGCCGACTACCGCCTGGCCATCGACAAGGCCGAAGCCGCCCTGGCCAAGGCCGAATACGAACTGGCCACCGTCGCCGGCCAGGCGCGAGTCGCCCGACAGGAGTGGGATCGCCTCGACCTGGCGGAGGGGAAAACCGAAGGCAACCCTCTGGTGTTGTTCGAGCCGCAGATGAAAAACGCCCAGGCCTCCCTGCTGTCGGCCAAGGCGGCGCTGCGCCAGACCGAACTCGACCTGGAGCGGACGGTGCTGCGCGCCCCCTTCGCCGGTGTGGTCCGGAGCAAGGCGGCTGATCTTGGCCAGGTTCTGCGGGCCGGCACGCCGGCGGCCGTCCTCGCCGGCACCGGGGAGGCGGAGATCATCGTCCCCCTGCCGCTGCACGAGCTCGGCTGGCTGCAGATCCCCCGCCCCGGCGACCGGCGAAACGGCTCCCCGGCGACGGTCGAGCTGGCGACCGGCGGCCGCACCTTCCAATGGCGCGGCCGCATCGTGCGTTCCCTCGGCGAAGTCGATCCGCAAAGTCGGATGACCCGGGTGGTGGTGGCCGTCGACGACCCCTACGGCTTGCAGACGAAGGAGGCGGGACGGCCGCCGCTGGCCGTCGGCACCTTCGTCCAGGTGACGCTGCAGGGTGAGATCCTGCCCAATGTGACGGTTCTCCCCGCCGCCGCCCTGCGCGATGGGGAACAGATCTGGCTGATGGAGGGTGCCCGCCTCCGCTTCCGCTCGGTGCAGGTAGTTCGCCGGTCCCGCGACGAAGTGGTGATCGGTGCAGGGTTGCAGGCCGGCGATCAGGTGGTGCTGACCAACGTCGCCGGCGCCGCCGAGGGGATGAAACTGCGGGCGGCCGTCGCCGATCCGGGCGCGACGGCGGAGACCGGGCGATGAGCGGCGCCATCCGCTTCATGGCCAAAAACCATGTGGCCGCCAATCTGCTGATGCTGGTCTTCATCGTCGGCGGCCTGCTTCTCGGCCCCAAGGTCAAGCAGGAGGTCTTTCCCGAAATCTCCCTCGACTGGATCTCCATCACCGTTCCCTATCCCGGGGCCGGCCCCGAGGAGGTGGAAGAGGGGATCGTGCTGAAGATCGAGGAGAACCTCACCGGCGTCGACGGCATCCGGCAGATCAAGTCGACGGCCGCCGAGGGGAGCGGCCGGGTGATGGTCGAAGTCGAAGAAGGGATGGACGCCGACCGGGTGCTGCAGGACGTCAAGAGCGAGGTCGACCGCATCACCACCTTCCCCCTCGACGCCGAACAGCCGATCATCGGCAAGCTGCTCAACCGCCGGGAAGTGATCTCGATCGTGGTCTACGGTGAGCTCCCCGAACGCAGCCTGCGGGAGTGGGCGGAAGCGGTGCGCGACGAACTGCTGACCTTCCCGCAGATCACCCAGGTCGACCTCGGCGGGGTCCGTCCCTACGAAATCGCCGTTGAAATTCCCGAGGAGAACCTGCGCCGCTACAATCTGACCCTCGAACAGGTGGCGCAGCGGCTGCGCAGGGCCTCCCTCGACCTCCCCGGCGGCACCATCCGCACCGAGGGGGGGGAGATCCTGCTGCGGACCAAGGAACGGCGCTACTTCGGCGAAGAGTACGCCGACATCCCGATCCTCATCCAGGCCGACGGCACCGAGCTGCGCCTGCGCGACATCGCCCGGGTGCGCGATACCTTCGAACAGACCGACACCTTCGCCACTTTCGACGGCCAGCCGGCGGCGATGGTCAAGGTGTTCCGGGTCGGCGAGCAGAAGCCGACGGAAATCTCCGCCATCGTCGAGAAATACGTGGCCGACAGGGGGGGGAGTCTGCCGCCGACGCTGCGCCTCGCCACCTGGAACGACACCAGCGAGCTGTTCGAAAGCCGGATGAACCTGCTGCTGAAAAACGCCGCTATCGGTCTGGTGCTGGTTTTCCTCGTCCTCAGCCTGTTTCTCGAGATCCGCCTCGCCCTCTGGGTGATGCTCGGCATCCCCATCTCCTTTTTCGGCACCCTGTTCCTGATGCCGGCCCTTGGCGTCTCGATCAACATGATCTCCCTGTTCGCCTTCATTCTCGCCCTCGGCATCGTGGTCGACGACGCCATCGTGGTCGGCGAAAACATCTTCGAGCACCGCCAGATGGGGAAGCCGTTCGTGCAAGCCGCCATCGACGGGACGCTGGAGGTGGCGCAGCCGGTGATCTTCGCCATCCTCACCACCGTGGCCGCCTTCACCCCGCTGCTGGTGGTGAGCGGCCTGATGGGGAAGTTCATCTATGTCATCCCGGCCGTGGTGATCACCATCTTGCTGGTGTCGCTCATCGAATGCCTGTTCATCCTACCGGCCCACCTGGCTCTCGGGCGGCGGCGGGAGACCCCCCAGGGGATTCTCGGCGGCATCGATCGGCTGCGCCGGGGGTTCGGCGCCGCCCTGGGGCGGTTCATCGCCGGCCCCTATCGACGCACCCTGGAGCTTGCCCTGCGCTGGCGCTACGTCACCCTGGCGGCGGCAGTGGCGGTGCTGCTGCTGAGTGTCGGCGCCGTCGGCGGCGGCATCCTCAAATTCACCTTCATGCCGGAAGTCGACGGCGACGTGATTACCGCCTCGCTGCAGATGCCCCGCGGCACCCCGGCGGCGGAGACCGCCCGCATCCAGCAATACCTGGAGGCGATGGCGATGGCGACGGTGGCCGACTTCGACCGCCGCGACTCGGAGGGGAAGACCATCCTGCGCCATCTCTACGCGGTGGTCGGCGGCACCGTCGCCGACGGGGGACCGGTCGGGGGAGCGACGGCCGCCGGCTCCCACCTGGCCGACCTGGCCCTGTTTCTGACCCCCAGCGAAGAGCGCGGCATCCCCGCCGGCGACATCGCCAACGCCTGGCGGACCCGGGTCGGCGAAGTCCCGGGGGTGGAATCGATCGTCTTCAAATCGAACCTGATGCAGATGGGGGCCAATATCGACATCCGCCTGGCGCATGCGGATTTTACCGTGCTCGCCGCCGCCGCCGGCCGGATCAAGCAGGAGCTGGCCAGCTATCCCGGCACCGGCGACATCGAGGACAGCTATGCCCGCGGCAAACGGGAGCTGAAGCTGCGCCTCAAACCCGAGGCGCGCACCCTCGGTATCACCGAGGAGGAGCTCGGACGGCAGGTGCGCAGCGCCTACTATGGCGCTGAAGCGCTGCGGCTGCAGCGCGGGCGCAATGAGGTGAAGGTGATGGTGCGCTATCCCGAGGCCGATCGCACCAGCCTCTGGGATTTCGAGGCGATGCGCATCCGCACCCCGCAAGGGGGGGAGGTCCCGCTGACCCGGGCGGCCTGGATCGAGGAAGGGCGCGGCTTTTCCGAGATCACCCGCACCGACCGCAAGCGGGTGATCAACGTCACCGCCAGTGTCGACAGCCGCCAGGGGAATGCCCAGGAGATCCTGGCCGACCTGAAGCAGGGGCTCCTGGTCGAACTGGCTCACGACTACCCGGGGCTCACCTTCGATCTGGAAGGGGAGGAGAAGGAGCGGCGTGAATCGATCGGCAGCATGCGCAGCGGCTTCGCCCTCGCCCTGTTCGCCATCTTCGCCCTGCTCGCCGTCCCTTTCCGCAGCTACAGCCAGCCGCTGATCATCATGGCCGCCATCCCTTTCGGGGTGGTCGGAGCGATCGTCGGCCACCTGCTGATGGGCTACAGTCTGTCGATGCTCAGCGTCTTTGGCATCGTTGCCTTGTCGGGGGTGGTGGTCAACGACTCGCTGCTGCTCATCGACCGGATCAACAACACCCGCCGCCAGGGGGGGGCGGAGCTGCTGCAGGCGGTGGTCGACGCCGCCCAGCGGCGCTTCCGGCCGATCCTCCTCACCTCCCTGACCACCTTCTTCGGTCTGGCGCCGATGATTCTGGAGACCAGTGTGCAGGCGCAGTTTCTGATTCCGATGGCGATCTCCCTTGGCTTCGGCATTCTCTTCGCCACCGGCATCACCTTGCTGCTGATCCCCGCCCTCTATCTGGCGCTGGAGGACATCCGGCGGCTGTTCGGCCTGCGGGAAGCCCATGCCGATCATCTGCTGAAGGCGCCCGACTAAACCTCCCTCCTCCCCGCCGGCAGACGGCTAACCATCAGGTATACTGTTTTCATGATATCTTTTCTGGGGCGACTTCTCGTGTGTGGGCTTCTGCTCGGTTGGTCAGCGCCGCTGACGGCGGCAACCACCGCCGAACCATCGGCTCCGCCGGTCGTCGACACCCCCACCGAGGGGGAAAATGAATTCGTCAATACCATCGACCGTACCCATGAGCGGATCTCCCGCACTGTCGTCGGGCCGGCCCGTTGGCTCGATGCGTTTTTCGCCGACGAGCGGGTTGAGGAAGAGGCGAGTGACACCCGGCTGCGCTTTCGGCTCTCCACCCTTACCACCGAAGAGGATGCGCTGCAGGTCAAGGTGCGTCCGCGTTTGCACCTCGATCTCCCCCTGCTGAGCGAACGGTTGCACCTGCTGGTCACCGGCGACTCGGACGACGCTGACCTGAGTACCACTCACCTCGGCGAGTTTCGCCACTCGCCTGCCGAGCGCACCGAAGAGAGATCTTCCCTCTCCCTGCGCTACTTCCTCTCGGCCAAGGCACGCCGCAACATCAGCCTGCGTGCCGGCGTGCGGCTGAGTAGCGGCGTCCCCTACCTCTTCTTCGAGCCCCGTTATCGGCAGACGTTCCGGCTGGAGGAGCCGTGGATACTGCGCCTGACCCAGCGTTTCATCGCCGAATCCGATGGCGACCTGGAGGCCCGTACCCGCCTCGACCTGGAGCGGCCCCTTAGCCCGTCGTTGTTTTTCCGCACCACGGCCCAGGGGTCCTGGTACAACGACGAGCCCGGCTATTTCTATTACCTTAACCTGACCCTTTATCAGCCGCTGAGCAGGAACCGGGTGCTGCAATATGGCTGGTCCAACGCCCTCGCCACCCGCCCGACCCATGTCCTGGAGGAGATCCAGCTGCGCATCACCTATCGCCAGCGCCTCTGGCGTGACTGGCTCTATGGCGAGGTCGCTCCGTTTCTCTCCTTCCCCCGGGAGCACGATTACCGCATTACCCCGGGATTGTTTCTGCAACTGGAGCTGATTTTTGGCGAATTCCCACCGCTGAGGAAACCGGCGCCGACCAGCTCGAGAATCCTTCGCGACCGCTCCCCCCCTCCGGGCGGTGCTTGACAGCGATCAGCCCAAAACGGTATAGATTCGCAACCCCGATGGAGACAAAGCATTGCTCGATTTTGACGAACTGGAAAAGAGCTTCAGCGAACAGGAGGCGCAAGCCGAAGCGGCCCGTTGCCTGAACTGCGGCAATCCGAAGTGTGTTCCCGGCTGCCCGATCGAAAACCGCATCCCCGAATTCATCCAGGCGATCAAGGCCGGCAACTATGCCGAGGCGATCAAGCTGATCAACGCCCGCAGCAACCTGGCGGTGATCTGCGCCCGGGTCTGCCCTCACTCCGACCAGTGCGAAGGGGCCTGCGTGCTGGCAAAAAAAGGGGAGGGGGTGCGGATCAGCAAACTGGAACGGTTTCTCGCCGACAAGGAGATGGAACTGTCGCTGCGGGTCAAGGAGAAAGTGGCGGTGATCGGCTCCGGGCCGGCCGGGCTGACGGTGGCCGCCCTGCTCGCCCATCAGGGGTACCGGATCTCGGTCTTCGAGGCCAGGCCCCTTCCTGGCGGGGTGCTGCGTTACGGGATCCCCGAGTATCGCCTCCCCAAGACCATGGTCGACAAGCAGATCGAGATTATCCGCGCCTTGGGCGTCCGCTTCGAAACCGGGGTGGTGATCGGGGAGGATATTACCCTCGATCAGCTCTTCGCCATGGGCTACAAGGCGGTCTTCATCGCCACCGGCACCGGTCTGGCCCGCAAGCTGGAGGCCGAGGGGGAAGAGCTCACCGGCGTGCTGCAGGCGGTCTACTTCCTGGAGACGGTACAGCTGGTGCGCGAAGGGGAGTTGCCGCCCGCGCACCTGCCGGTGCGCCGCGGCGATCGGGTGGTGGTGGTCGGAGCCGGCAACGTCGCCGTTGATGCGGCACGCACCGCCCTGCGCTTTGGCGCCGGCGAAGTGCTCTGCGTCGACATCGTCGAGGAGCAGCAGCGGCGGGTGAGCGACCGGGAGTACCAGGAGGCGAGGGAGGAAGGGGTAAACTTCCGCTTCCAGACCGGCGTGGTGCGCATCCACGGCGAGGAGCGGGTCACCGGGGTCAGCCTGCAGGCGTTTCATCCCCGCCAGCCGGCCGGACGCGACAGCGTCATCCTGCCGGTGGCCGACAGCCATCGACTGCACCCCTGCGACAAGGTGATCATCGCCATCGGCCAGAAACCTTTCGCCCGCATCGTCGCCACCACCACCGGCCTGAAAACCAATGAAAGGGGCTACGTCCTCACCTCTGAGGCCCCCTTTTACGGCATGACCAGCCGCCCCGGCGTCTTCGCCGCCGGCGATGTGGTGCATGAGCCGCAGACGGTGATCCTGGCCATGCGCGAGGGGCGCAAGGTCGCCGAAGCGATCGATACCTATCTCAAGAGTTTGCATCTGTAACGCTACTGGCGCCCGTTCCGGGCGCCACACCTACCTGTTCCCATTACTCCATCATCTCGCAAAACCAGAAAAAAGCGCCAGTTGACAGCCGGCGCGCGGCTTATACAGTTGGGTCGAGATCGCCTCGAACCTCCGGCGGAGACCCCTGTGAGCCCAGAGACGCAACCACCCCCGACTCATCGCACCCTCTCCGTCCTCGACGCCATTGTCATC
>JACZKF010000227.1 GCA_014860175.1 Desulfuromonadales bacterium
GGCGGGGTCCGGGGGTGCAGCCCCCGCGCTGACGTGGTCAAACGACGCCAACATGGCCGAAAACCCGAATTCTGGCAAAACCATCTCTCGCCCGCTCGCTGCGCTCACTCGAGACGCAGAGAACACAGAGAAACCCTCCCAGCTACAATCATAACCCCAACTCCGTCAGATAAGTAAGATCGCACCAGTTGGTCAGCCGGTTGTTGCCGGTGGCTGGCAGAAGGTCGTCTAAGCTGGCAAGGGCCTGGCTGCTGTAGCGGAGCTGCGACTGGCGGCCGAAGTCGGCCTCGATGTTTTCCCCCACCAGGACGAGGGAGCCGAAGAGGGTGCCGTTGCCGGCGAAGAGATCTTCCCCGGCGCCGTCGAGCACGATAATCAACCCCTCGTAGTGGAAGTCGTCGGTGAGCTGCAGTCTCCCCCCCTGGTCGATGATCAGGATGCCGGCGCCCGCGGTCGCGCCGCTGAGCGTATGCTCCCCCGTGATGCGGGCGATCTTCGGCTGGCTGCGACTCCCCAGGTCGGCCGGGTTGACGGCCGCCTCGCGAGTGAGTCCCGCCGCCAGGCTTCGCCAGGTCTCGGCCGAGCTGTCGCCCCCGCCGGCGCGGGCGGCCGGGTCGCCGACCGGTTCAGCGCCGGCGAGAGTTGCCGAATCGGAGCTGTAAAGCCCAGCCAGGGGCGGTCCTGAGGCCAGGGTGAGGAGGCAGTCGTCGCCGGTGCAGGGGAAGCCGACCGGCAGCGCATGATCCCGGCCGTCGATCACCGCCCCATCCCCCAGCCGAATCGTCGGCGCCGCGCCAAAGACATGAACCGCCCCCTCCGGCGGCGGCAGGACCATCGCCCGGGAAAACTCCGCCTGCAGCTGACGGGAGGCTCCCAGGCAGCGGCCGGTCGAGGTAATCCGGATGCGTCTCTGGTCGGGGGTGAGGCTGGCGACCAGCAACCGGTAGCTGCCAGGGCCAAGGGAATGTTCCTGGTTGGCCAGCGACTGGACGGCTCCGAACCCTTGCCGGTTGAACACCCCGGCGGCTCGCTGAATGCCGGCTTCGGCCAGAAAGAAGGCCTGGGCGGCCGCTTCCTGGTTCCGGACGATCTTGACCTCGGTCAGGCTGATGCTCAGCGCCGAGACGCCGAGCAGAGAGAGGATGAGCAGGACCAGGAGGGCCAGGACGATGGTGGCACCTCGTTCATTGCCGAGCCGGTCGGTCTTCATGGGCCTCCTCCTGGTCTGAGATCGCCGCGAATGGACGAAAGAGACAGCGTCTGCACTCCCTTGTAGGGCCACGTCACCGTCAGGTCGATCACCTTGTAGTCAACTCCGCCGCCAGCGCTCCAGGTGACCATGTGAGGGGGGATATCCTCGGTCCCCGAACCGACCAGAGGGTAGTCGAGCCGCAACAGCTCCTCCATCCGCTGCTCGGCGAGAAACGCCGCCTGGGAGCGCAGGCGGGCGGTGCCGGCGAGTTCGGTCGCCAGCAGCTGCATCTTCATCACCGCCAGCATGCCGACGGAGAACAGGAACAGACCGATGATGATATCCAGCAGGGAAAAACCGCGCTGGTTCGACGCTGGGAAACCGATCTGGCCCATGGCGGACTCCCGAGTCAGGGTTGCAGGTTGCGGCAGGCGACGGTGGTGCTGCGGAACAGCCGGCGGTAGCTGTCACCGTACGGCCCCCAACGCTGACCTCCCGGGGTAAGGTATTCGGCCGACGAGTGAAAGCCGGTCTCTGGTCTTTCGGAGCGTCCCAGGAGGGTTATCTGCACGGCCGTGATCTGCTGCTGTTGGGCGGCGGTGGGGGTGAGGGTCTGGCTGCCGTCGGCCAGGTGGTAGAAGAATTCGGTCCTCTCCATCGGATTGGCCAGCGGATACCACCAGGAGCTGCCGTTAAAATTGCGGTTAACGGCGACGCCATTGAAGTTGTAGATGATCGGTACGCCGGCGGCGAGGAACTGGAGGCGGGAGGAGGTCGCCAGGGTGATCGCTGCGTTCGGGTTTGCCTCCTGGAAGCCGGCCATCTTCAGCTCCCGGCTCATCAGGTCGAGGGCGCAGCGCAGGTAGGTTTCCATCCGCACCGAATTGTTCTGGCTTTCATAGGCGCGCATCCCCCCCAGATAGGCGGTATGGATCGCGGTGGCCACCAGACCGGTCACGACCGTGCAGATCAGGATCTCCACCAGGGTGAAACCGGCCTGCGCCGGCCGCCGAGGCCGGAACCGTTCCTTCATCTCTCGCTCCTAGGGGCAGGAGGGGACCGACTCCAGGCGGACGAAGCCGGCCTGGGAGAGGGTCAGGTTCAGGGTCCTGGGGCCGTCGGTGAAGCAGGCCGACCCCTGCCGCTTGCTCAGGCCGGAAGGTTTGAAAGCCGTCGCCTGGCCGACAAAATTGGTCTGGGCCAGGATGATCGCTGGCGGCAGGCGAAAATCGACTATCATCTCTTCATCCCCCTCGCGCTGGTAGTTGTCCTCGGTCCCGCCCCCGGCGCCGTCATCGACAAAGACTTCGATGCGACCGGCGGCCCCGGTGCCGGCGGTAAAACGCAGAGCGACGCTCGTGTTCCGATGGACCGCCTCGGCCCGGGCTCGGTGATAGCAGGCGTGCGCCTCCCGAACGGCGGTGCGAAACTCGGCGCTGCGGCGCCACTCGAGCCACCCGGGGGTGGCGATGGCGGTCAGAATCGCCATGATGGCGAGCACGATGAGCAGTTCAAGCAGAGTAAATCCCTGCCTGGCAGTGGTTTTGTTCATGGTCCTGGTAGGG
>JACZKF010000228.1 GCA_014860175.1 Desulfuromonadales bacterium
GAAGGGGGTCGCTGAAGCGTTGCTGCAGCAGCTTCGGCTCGCCACCATCGACTGGAGCGTCGATGGTGGCGAGCCGTTCCTCCACCCGGGAAAATCGTGCGCCATTCGCAGTGGCGACTCCCTGCTCGGCACTCTCGGCGAAATTCACCCGGAGGTGCTGGCCGCTTTCGAGATTGATCTGCCGGTGATTGTTCTGGATCTCGACCTGCCGGCCCTGTTGGCCTGCGTCGGGGCCGCCCCCGGGTTCCGGTCTCTCTCCCGGTACCCCGACACCTCTCGCGACAATGCCTTCCTGGTCGACGAGGAGGTCTCCGCCAAACAGCTGTTTGCAGTGCTGGAGCGGGTTCGCGGCCGCGATGTGGAGCAGATCGTCCTCTTCGATCTTTATCGGGGGAAGGGAATCCCGGCCGGGAAGAAGAGCCTCGCCATCCGGGTGCGCTACCGCAGCGCCGAGAAGACCTTGACCGACGAGGAGATCAATCGCGACCACAGCCGGTTAATCGAAGCTCTGCAGAAGAGTCTCGGTGCCGAGCTCAGATGAAAAAACCATTGATTGCCGATTAGGGCTGTGATATAAAAACCCGAAAATTCAAGGATCTTTGCTATGCTTAGGGAGGCGACATGACGAAGGCGGATCTGATCGAGAATATCTACCTGAAGACCGGCTTCTCCAAAAAGGAATCCGATGAGAACGTCGAGATGGTCTTCGATCTGATGAAATCGAATTTGGAGAACGGGGAGAAGATCAAGATCGCCGGCTTCGGCAATTTTGTGGTGAAAGAGAAAGCCACCCGCCGCGGGCGCAATCCACAGACCGGCGAAGAGATCGAGATCTGCTCACGGCGGATTCTAACCTTCAAGCCGAGTCAGGTACTGAAATCCTCCATCAACGAGGAATAGCGGCGAACCCCCACCACCGTCGCCGTGAGGTGGGAACATGGATGTGAAAATTCCCGACAAGCTCTATTTCAAAATCGGAGAAGTGGCCGAACTCACTGGAATAAAGCCACATGTGCTGCGCTATTGGGAATCCGAGTTCGGCTCCTTCCGGCCAGCCAAGAGCAAGAACCAGCAACGACTCTACCGGCAACGGGATGTCGAGTTGGTGCTGCATCTGAAAGATCTTCTTTACAACCAGGGTTTCACCATTGCCGGTGCCAAGAAAAAGCTCCGGCAGAAGGGGGGCGGGGGGCTCCCCGGACTTCCTGCGAGCGACGGCCAAAAAGAGAGCCTGTTACTGGAAGAGATCCGCCGCGACCTGCACCAGCTTCGCCAATCTCTGGGGCGCCTGCCGAATCTTACCCCTTCCGGCACCTGAGGCACGTTTTTGCTGATCCTGGTTACCAATGACGATGGCATCCATTCCCATGGAATCCAGACCCTGGCCAAGCGGCTGATCCCCCTCGGCCAAGTCGTCGTCGCCCCTGACCGCGAGCGCAGCGCTGTCGGTCACTCCCTCACCCTGCATTCCCCCTTGCGCGCGGAACAAATCTCCCCCGACTGGTTTGCCGTCGACGGTACTCCTACCGATTGCGTCAACCTGGGAATTCACGGTTTGTTGGCGGCGCGCCCCGACCTGGTGGTCTCCGGGATCAACAGGGGGGGGAACATGGGGGACGATATCACCTACTCCGGCACCGTCTCGGCCGCCATGGAGGCGACCCTGATGGGGGTTCCGGCCTTCGCCGTCTCTCTGGAGGGGGAATCGTTCCAGGCCGAAGACTTTCGCGTGGCCGCCGACTTCGCCGCCGATCTGGCTGAGCGCCTCCTCAATCGGCGGCTGCCACCCGATACTTTCCTCAATGTCAATGTCCCCGCCCGCCAGGTTCGAGGGGTGCGGCTGACCCGCCAGGGGCGGCGCCGCTATGGTGATGTAGTGGTCGAGAATATCGATCCGCGGGGGCGTAAATATTACTGGCTCGGCGGTGGCGAACTCGGTTTCCAGGATCTGGAGGGGACCGACTTTCATGCCGTCTGCCGCGGCTACATCTCAGTCACTCCTTTGCATCTCGATCTTACCAATTACCGCTCTTTTGAAACCCTGGTCCGCTGGGATCTGCAGGAGAGTCACCCCGAACCGTCCGCTGAAGGGTAGGCCTCCCATGGAATTTGCGATCGCCAGACGTCGGATGGTAGAGCGACAGGTACAGGAACGGGGCATTGTCGATCCCAAGGTGATCGAGGCGATGCTGCAGGTTCCTCGCCACCTGTTTGTCGAAGATGCCCTAAGGGGACAAGCCTACGGTGACTTCTCGCTGCCGATCGGTGACAAGCAGACGATCTCGCAGCCGTTCACGGTGGCCACCATGACCGCCGCTTTGCAACTGGGAGGTGGCGAAAAGGTGCTCGAAATCGGTACCGGTTCGGGCTATCAGGCGGCGATCCTTGCCCGCATCGCCGTCCGTGTCTATTCGGTGGAGCGGATTCCGGCTCTGGCTCGGCGCGCCCGGCGCCTGCTGGATGAAGTCGGCTGCGGCAATGTCAATATCAAAGTGACCGACGGCACTTTCGGCTGGGAGGAGGCGGCTCCTTTCGATGCCATTATCGTGACTGCCGGCGCCCCGGCGATCCCGACCGGCTATCTGGCGCAGCTTGCCCCCGGCGGCCGGCTGGTGATCCCCATCGGCCCCCGGGACCGCCAGCTCCTCAAGCGGATCACCCGCACCGCCGATGGCCGCCTGCAGGAGGAAGATCTTCTCGACTGCCGGTTCGTCCCGCTGCTCGGGGCGCACGGTTGGGCCCAGGGAGAAGGGTGACGGCCATGCGCCTGCT
Organism: Desulfuromonadales bacterium; assembly: GCA_014860175.1. Classification (GTDB taxonomy): domain Bacteria; phylum Desulfobacterota; class Desulfuromonadia; order Desulfuromonadales; family JACZKF01; genus JACZKF01. Next base: position 2,773 of record JACZKF010000228.1, read on the forward strand.
GCGTCGACTCTACGATTGGGTACTGCATTGGGCCCATACCCCCTACGGGATTCCGGCACTGTTTCTGCTCGCCTTTGCCGAATCCTCCTTTTTCCCGATTCCACCGGATGTGCTGCTGATCGCTCTGTGCCTGTCGCTGCCGACGCACGCCTTTCGCTTTGCCGCCATCGCCGCCGTCGGTTCGGTTCTCGGTGGTATTGCAGGCTATGGCATCGGGATCGGTCTGTGGGAAGTGGTCTCGCCTCTCTTTTTCAGGTATGTCCCGGGGTTTACCGAAGAGGGGTTTGTGCACGTGCAGCGGCTGTTTGCCACCTACGATTTCTGGACCGTCTTCACCGCCGGGTTCACGCCGATACCCTATAAGGTGATCACCATCGGCGCCGGCGTGTTCAAGATCAATTTCCCCATCTTCGTCTTTGCCTCCGCAGTCGGCCGGAGTCTGCGGTTTTTCCTGGTGGCTTGGCTGATCCACCGATACGGCCCACCGGTTCGCGAGTTCATCGACCGGTATTTCAATTGGCTGACCATCGTCTTCATGGTTCTGCTGGTTGGTGGCTTTCTCCTGATCAAGTATGCCCTGTAGGGGCAGGAGTCAGCCGCCGCCCCTTATTTCCAATAAGCGTTCTTTCTCTCCTCTGGCAGGCGGCATGTTCCTTCGGATCGCGGCAATCGCCATCGTTCTGGTTGTGCTCGCCGGGTGTTCCCCCTCTCGCGGCATTTACCATACCGTGCAGCAGGGGCAGACTTTGTATCGGATCGCTCGCACCTATGAGATTGACGAGCGCCAGCTGGCCCGGCTCAATGGGATTGAAGACCCCACCCGGCTGCGGGTAGGGGAGCGCCTGTTTATCCCCGGGGTCGAGCGGCCGCGGCCAGTCCCCGCCACCGTTTCGGCGTCGCCGGCTGACGGATCCCCCGCTGCACCAGCTCCTCAGCGCAAGCCAGTGGCAGCGGCGCCGGCACCCAAACCGCCACCGGCTGCCGGGCGTCCCCCGGGCAAGGCGGCCGCAGAGCCCGCCAAACCTCCTCTCCCCCCCCGTTCCGGACAGTTCATCTGGCCGCTGCGCGGACCCATTGTGCAGAATTTTGGCACCACCGGCAACCGCACCTGCAAGGGGGTGGAGATTGCCACTCCCGAAGCCACACCGGTCCTCGCCGCCGCCTCGGGGCGGGTAACCTACAGCGGAACCGGCATCCCAGGGTACGGTCACCTGGTCATTTTGCGCCATGAAGACTCCTTCTTCACCGTTTACGGGTACAATCAGAAAACTCTGGTAGAGGCCGGCGCCGTGGTCAAGCAGGGGGAACGGATCGCCCTTTCGGGTATTCCGCCAGGAGGGGGGCGTCCACGGCTGCATTTCGAAATCCGCCATGGGCGAGCGGCCCTTAACCCGATTTTTTACTTGCCATAGGGTGGGGCATCTCTTAGAATTTCCTTTCCACTTATCCCTTTTCTTCAACAGGATCTTTCATGGACGAACTACTGGATCTTTACCCGGATTACGACCTCGATCAGGATACCGACGCCAAGGCCGATGAGGAGGGCGAATTCCCCGAAGCCGAAGCTCTGGCGGAGGAGACCGAGGAAGAAGAAGAAGAGGAAAAGGAACACGAATACGACGATCATTCCGACGATGCCATCAAGCTCTACCTGAAAGAAATCCAGAAGACGACCCTGCTTACGGCCGAAGATGAACGGGAACTCGCCCGCCGTATTTCGACCGGCGACATGGCGGCACGCGACCGGATGATCGAATCGAATCTGCGGCTGGTGGTCAAAATTGCCAAACGCTACATGAACCGGGGGCTCCCGTTTCTCGATCTGATCGAAGAGGGGAACATGGGGCTGATCAAGGCGGTGGAGCGGTTCAAACTGAGCAAGGAATGCCGGTTTTCCACCTACGCCACCTGGTGGATTCGCCAGTCGATCGAGCGCGCCCTGGTCAACCAGAGCCGGACCATCCGCCTGCCGGTGCATGTTTCGGACGACATCAATAAATTCATCAAGATCAGCCGCGAACTGGTCCACAAAGTCAACCGCGAACCGCAGGTAAAAGAGGTGGCGGACGCCATGGGGGTCGATCCGAGCTATATCCGCCGCCTGATGGTTCTGGTGAAAAAGACCTACTCCATCGAGCATCCGATGGGGGAGAACAACGACTACAGCCTGATCGATACCATCGAGGACACCAACTCGGTCGACCCTTCCTCCCTGGTGGAGGATCTCGACAAGTTCGAACAGGTGGCCCAGTGGCTGAAGACTCTCAGCGACAACGAACGGGAGATTCTCTCGCTGCGTTTCGGCCTGGAAGACCGCGAACCGCAGACCCTCGATACCATCGGTCAGAAGTTCGGCGTCACCCGCGAGCGCATCCGGCAGATCGAGGCCAAGAGCCTGGAGAAGTTGCGGGTGATCATGGAAGAAAGAGACCCCTCCCTGCGCGCCTTGCGCGAAGAGGCCCGGTTGAGCAAATAGGCGAAACGGCAATCAGACTGGAGAAACACGTTGGATGAGTTGAAAGGTATTATCCGGGACATCCCGGATTTCCCGAAAAAGGGAATCATTTTCAAAGACATCACTACCTTGCTGGCCGACGGCAAAAGCTTTCACCGGATGATCGATCTGATTGCCCATCGCTACATAGGTCAGAATATCCATCAGGTGGTGGGGATTGAGGCCCGTGGCTTCATTCTCGGCTCCGCCCTTGCCTACAAATTGGGGACCGGCATCACCCTGGTGCGCAAGGCAGGCAAGCTCCCTTTCCGCACCCGGCGCAAGACGTACGACCTGGAGTATGGCACCGACACCCTCGAAATCCACGAGGATGCCTTCCAGGCGGGGGACAAGGTGATCGTCGCTGACGACCTGCTGGCCACCGGTGGCACCATGGCGGCGGTGGTCGACCTGGTGCAGGAGCTGGGAGCGGATATCGTCGAATGCGCCTTTTTGGCCGAACTCGAGTTTCTCAGTGGTCGCCAGCGCCTCCCCGATGGAAAGGTTTTCAGCCTCCTCAAATTCTGACCCCTTCATCGGCCTCGTAGCTCAGCAGGATAGAGCAACCGCCTCCTAAGCGGTAGGTCGTGCGTTCGAATCGCGCCGGGGCCGCCAAGAAATCAAGGACTTACGGTTATCCGTAGGTCCTTTTTTTTCCAGGGTAGCGCCTAACCAGGGATTGTCATGAGTAATACGGTCTACACCCCCGCATACCGTTGGCGGATTTTTGCCATTCTGGCCTGTGGCTACTTTCTGGCCTATTTCCATCGGCTCTCCCCGGCGGTCGTCGCTCTCGACATGATGCGGGATCTGCAGGCCGGCGCGGCTCTGACCGGGCTGATGGCCGCGGCCTATTTTTATCCCTATGCCCTCATGCAGATCCCCTCGGGGCTGCTGGCCGACTCCTTCGGGCCGAGGAAAACGATCTCCTTCTTCTTTCTGGTCGCGGTTGTCGGCTCCTTCCTGCTCGGCGCAGCCCCCTCGGTGGCCTGGGCCATTCTCGGGCGGGGGCTGGTCGGACTCGGGGTGGCGATGCTCTTCGTCTCCACCTTGAAAATTTTTGCCGAATGGTTCACCCCCAAGCAGTTCGCAACCATGGTAGGGGCTCTCGGTATCGTCGGCGGGCTCGGTTCCCTCTTCGCAACCACGCCACTGGCTCTGCTGACCGGGCAGATCGGTTGGCGCGCATGTTTTTACTTGATCGGCATTTGCACCCTGGTCATCGCCCTTCTGGTGTTCCGTTATGTGCGTAATCGGCCAAGTGATGTGGGGCTCGAGAATCTCGTCGCCGACCTGGCGCCCATCCCGGGCGCTTCGGCCTCTGGTCTGACCACGGGGATACGCCGGGTCGTGGCCACTCGGGCCTTTTGGCCGATCGCCCTCTGGTTTTTCTTTGCCGAGGCGATCTTTTACGGATTTTCCGGACTATGGGGCGGCCCCTTCCTGATGCAGGTGTACGGGCTTAGCAAGAACGCAACTGGGCAGATCCTGGCCATGACCCCCATCGGCCTGATCATCGGCAGTCCGCTTCTCATCTTCCTGTCGAACTCCGTCTTCAAAGCACGAAAACCGGTCATCATCCTGTCGATGGTGGCCCAGATCGCCCTTTCAGCCCCCTTGGTCCTCTCCCCCGGAAAAATCCCTATTTTCGGTCTTTATCTCATCTGCCTGGGGATCGGAGTCTTCTCGGCCGCCATCGTATGTATCGGCTTTACCATGACAAAAGAACTGTTCCCGGTGCAAATGGCCGGGACCGCTTTGGGGCTGGTCAATTTCTTCCCTTTTTTCTCCGGAGCTTTTTTTCAGCCGGTCCTCGGGTTGATTCTGCAGCGCCATCCTCACGGGATCGATGGCTTCACCCTGCCAGCTTACCAAAGCGCCTTTCTGCTGCTGCTGCTCGCCGGCCTCTGTGCCCTCGCGGCGGCCTTTTGCATGCGGGAGACGTTCGGCCGCGTTCACGGGACGCAGTTGGCGGTGGACGAATATAAAGAATTTTAGTTTACAAAAAAATTAAACTTAATTCATTTTTGTATGGCAAATTCTGTTGAACTCGGGTAAATTTCCCATGCATGGTTGGACATAATCAAATTTTGACACCGGTCCGGGGGCAGGTGGGGGAAAATGGAAAAGGGAACGCCACATGGATATCCAGCAAAGCGGGTCGGTATGTGAGCTCAGGGAAACGTGCGGATTTTATTGCGATGTCTTGTACCTTTACCAAAAACACGAAATCTGGAAGGGGTTGGTCAGGAGGTATTGTGAAGGGACCAGTTTCCCTCTTTGCGCCCGGCGGATCTACTTCTATCAGACGGGAAAGTGCGCCCCTCTTGATTTGAGCCCCCTCGGTAAAATGCCCGGTGAGTTGCTCCTCGAGATGATGGAAAGAGGATGACTCTCGATGTTCGATTCTGAGATCCGGAAGGTGCAGGGGCCATCCCCACCCGCGGCATGGGGCTTTTTCAGTTCAGACGCCCCGGCCTGATCCCGGTTTCGGTTCGCAATAGGGCGTAAAGAGAGCTCTTCCCCTCCACCAGCGTCACGATCTGGCCATGGATTGTCTCAATCGGCCGATTGAAGGAGTCGTGCAGCAAGAAATCACCCACTTGCCCGACATGGAAGCCTTCTTTGGCCTGGTGGTACTTTACCCCCTCCACTCCTGCTTCGCTCCTGCTCAACTCCATCTCTCCGGCTCCTGCTCAGTGTGATTCGAATGCCGCCGAAGTTTTCGGCGTCGGCAACGGTGCGGCAAAACAGCTCCTGCATTGGGGCGAGTCAATCTTCGCAAATTCTTCCTTTTTTGCAACATCCAGGAGAAATTTTTTTAACTTTAATTGGCGTCCTGGCACCAGCATTTGCGGTCTTTTCGTGTCAAATGCTGGTAAACTGTAAAGGATGAAAATAACTGGAGGGCTCATGGAACCTTTGCTTCGGCTCCTGGAGAAATTTGGCCGGGACACCCTTTATCATCTCACCCAAGTTGGGAGGATGGGGATCTTCCTTTCGCATTGTCTGGCGCAGGCGGTACGCCCCCCCTACAAAATCTATCCGGTGATCAGCCAGATCCACTTCATCGGGGCTCGGTCCTTTTTCGTCATTGTCTTCACCGGCACCTTTACCGGCATGGTCCTCGCTCTGCAGGGGTACTACACCTTGCGCCAGTTTGGCTCGGAAAGTCTGCTCGGTTCAGCCGTTGCGCTCAGCCTGGTCCGAGAACTCGGGCCGGTCGTGGCGGCACTGATGGTGATCGGCCGGGCAGGCTCGGCCATCTGCGCCGAGATCGGCATCATGCGCAACTCAGAACAGATCGATGCCTTGGAGTGCATGGCCATCGATCCCTATAAATATCTGATCGTGCCGAAAATTCTTGCCGGCATTATCGCCATGCCGCTGCTCACCTTTCTTTTCGACATGGTCGGGATTCTCGGCGGCTATTTGGTCGGCGTGGTCTTGCTGAAAGTCAGCAGCGGTATCTATTTTCAGTCCATGTACGATAGTGTGGTCTGGCAGGATGTCCATATGGGAGTGATCAAGTCCCTGGTCTTCGGCCTGCTGATCGTCTGGATCAGTGCCGCTAAGGGCTACTACCTGCATCTGGATCGTTCGGGAGGATTCGGCGCCGTCGGAGTGAGTCGTCAGACCACCAGCGCCGTGGTTCTGGCCTCGGTAACCGTACTGGTCTGGGATTATCTGATAACCTCGATCATGATGTAATCATGCCGGTGCAGGCCGGAGTTGGGAAGGAGGCAGATGGGCGAGGAGAAGCCGGTGATTGAACTGCTCGGAGTCGAGAAGTCCTTCGGTTCGCAGAAGGTGCTGCGGGGGATCGACTTGCAGGTCGCCGCAGGGACAACCACCGTCATCGTGGGGGCGAGCGGGCAGGGGAAGAGCGTGATTCTCAAACATATGCTCGGTCTGGTGCGGCCGGACCGGGGGCAGGTGATGGTCCTCGGGCACGATCTGGCGCGGGTCAGCGGTCGTGAACTGAAACGGATCCGCACCTCTTTCGGGGTGTTGTTCCAGAACTCGGCCCTGTTCGACTCTCTCACTGTTTTTGAGAATGTGGCGCTGCCTCTGCGTGAGCGCACCCGGGCAACACAGGCGGAGGTCCGGGACAAGGTGATGGAAAAACTGACTTTCATGGATTTGCAGGGGGCGGAGAAAAAATACCCGGCGCAGATCAGCGGTGGCATGCAAAAACGGGTCGGGTTGGCCCGAGCCCTGGTGATGAATCCCAAGGTGGTTTTTTTCGATGAACCGACCACCGGGCTGGATGTGAAAAAAAGCAACGAGATCTACCGTCTGTTTCACAAGACCCAGGCGCAGTTTCACTATACGGCGGTCATCGTCAGCCATGATGTGCCCAAAATCTTCAAATTAGCCGACCAAGTGGCTTTATTGGCGGATGGGGTGATCCATGGGTGTATGACGCCGGTGGAGTTTCAACTCTCGCCAAAGCCACTGATCAAGGCGTTTGTTGAAGAGACCATGGGTCCGATCTATTCGAGCGAAGGCGAGGAGGCCACTATCGAATGAGAAAGTTCAATGTAGAAATAGCCGTCGGCATCTTTCTGGTGATCGGTTTTCTCAGTTTCGCCTGGCTCGCCGTCAACCTGGGCGACGTCAAGGTGTTCGGCAAGGAGACGTACTCGATCACCGCTCGTTTCGGTTCGGTGAGTGGTTTGCGGGAAGGGGCGGTGGTGCAGATTGCCGGTGTGCGGATCGGCCAGGTAACCGGCATCACCCTCGATCCCGAATACTACGAGGCGATTGTCGAGATGGCCCTGGACGCCGGGGTGGCTGTGCAGGAAGACAGCATCGCCTCCATCCGCACCACCGGCATCATCGGCGAGAAGTACGTGAACATCTCGCCGGGGGGGTCTCCCGAGAATCTCCAGGCCGGCGGGACGATCATCGAAACCGAACCGTCGATCAGCCTGGAAGAGCTGATCAGCCGATATATATTTGAAGGGAAATAGGAGGCACCATGAACCGGCTGATGCTGTTGCTTCTTCTTCTGCTTCTCTGGTTGCCGTCGGCGGTGGCCGCCCAAGGGGAGTTGGAGGAGGAAGAGTGGACCGACTTCGACGACCCGTTTGCCGAGGTCGGAGCGGTAGTGACGGTTGTCGACCCGATCGAGCCGTTTAATCGGGCGATGTTCTGGGTCAACGATCGGCTCTACTTCTATCTGCTGAAGCCCGCGGCCCGAGGCTACCGGGTGGTCCCGGCGCCAACCCGGGAGAGCGTTGATCATTTCTTTGCCAACCTCAGCGCTCCGGTGCGCCTGGTGAACTCCTTGCTGCAGGGGAAATTTGCCGCCGCCGGCAATGAAACCCGGCGTTTTCTGTTCAACAGCACCCTGGGGGTGCTTGGATTTTTCGATCCGGCCAGCCGGCGTGGGTGGCCGACCGCGGAGGAAGACTTCGGGCAGACCCTCGGGCACTGGGGGGTCGGCTCCGGCTTTTACCTGGTACTGCCGCTCTTTGGCCCGAGCAATGTGCGCGACGGGATCGGGCGGGTAGGCGACTCCTTCCTCGATCCTGTCCCGTATGCGGTGAATGGCCTCGGTGAATCGATTGCCATCAAAGTCTACGATCGGGTCAACTGGTTGTCCCTGGATGATGACAGCTACGAAAAAATGAAAGAGCAGGCGCTGGATACCTATCTTTTTATTCGCGACGCCTACTCCCAGCGCCGAGAGGCGTTGATTCGCAAATAACCGGGCGAAGCGCCCGTAACGGAGGTTCTTATGAGGTTTCGAAAAACGGCTGCATTTCTGGCCAGCTGCCTGCTGCTCGCCACCGGCACTGCCCTGGCGGCGGTCGGCCCTACTGAGCAACTGCGGTCCGGGGTGGAAAATATCCTGACCCTGCTCAACGATCAGGCCATAACCGCCGAATCGCGCAATCAAAAAATCGAGCAGATCGTCCGTGCCCATTTCGAATTCGACGTGATGTCCCAATGGATTTTGGGCATTCACTGGCGCAAGGCCGCCCCTGCGGAGCGGGAGAGATTCAAGGAGTTGTTCACCCAGCTTCTGGAGGCGACATACAAGGGGCGCATCGGTGAGTATGCCGGCCAATATACCGATGAGCAGGTAGAGTATGCGAGCGAACGGATTATTGAAGGGCGCGCCCTGGTTGATACTTTCGTGGTGACCGGCAACCGCAAAATCCCCATCAGCTACAAGTTGATCCAGAAGGACCAACAATGGAAGGTCTATGATGTGGTGATCGAGGGGGTAAGTCTGGTGAGCAATTATCGCAGCACCTATGACGAGATTGTGCGCAAGGAAGGGTTGGACGGGCTGTTCTCCCGGATGGAGGAGAAAATTTCTCAGCTCCGGTCGGGGCAGATTACCCCAGAGGAAGCGATCCCCAAGGCGGGCGGAGGGGCCAAGTGAAGCCAGCCGCCAGCGAGATCTGTGCCCGAC
>JACZKF010000229.1 GCA_014860175.1 Desulfuromonadales bacterium
CCCCCCCCCCTTCTCGGAAGGGATCTTCCCCTGTTCCGACTGCCACGGCGAGATGAAACCCAACCTTCAACGACGCGAACTGCAGGATGAGCATACCGATATCATTTTGCACCACGCCGAAGGTCAACGCTGGTGCCTGGACTGCCACAATCCGGACGACCGGGACACCCTGCGCCTGGTCTCGGGTGAGGTGATTTCCTTTGCCGAAAGCTACCGGCTCTGTGGCCAGTGCCACGGCGATAAATACCGTGACTGGCGCCAGGGGATTCATGGCAAACGCACCGGCTACTGGAACGGCGACAAGGAGTATTTGCTCTGTGCGCACTGCCATAATCCGCACGACCCGCGGTTCAAGCCGCTGAAGCCGTTGCCGCCGCCGCAAAGGCCCGGCCAAGGGCATTGAGGGGATATCTTTCACCCGCAGGGAGACGATCATGCCGGAACAAAATAAATGCGACCAACACGTTTTGCGCCTGACCCGCCGTAAGGCATTGAAGGGGCTGGCCGCCGGACTCAGCGTTTTGGCCCTCCCCTCGCACCAGGCTTCGGCGTCGGTCTGGGAGTCCTTTTTCCAGAGCCATTTCCGCGAGCTCAGCAAGCAGGAGTTGCAACAGACGCTGGCCCGCCTCGAGAAAAAGTACAGCGCCCAATTCGGCCAGAAAGTGACGGTGAAGGCGACCCCGGCCATCGAGGGGGTCCTGTTCGGCTACGGGCTCGACCTGTCCCGCTGCATCGGCTGTCGCCGCTGCGCCCAGGCCTGCGTGAAGGAGAATAACCAGTCCCGAGACCCCGAGGTTCAATGGATCCGCGTCGTGCGCATGGACAAGGAAAAAGGGATCGACTTCTCACGGGCCGAGCACTATTACAACCCCGACCAGGTGCCGGAGGACGGCCATTTCTACATGCCGATCGCCTGCCAGCAATGCGAGCGCCCCCCCTGCACCAAAGTCTGCCCGGTCAAGGCGACCTGGAAAGAGAACGACGGCATCGTGGTGGTCGACTACAACTGGTGTATCGGCTGTCGTTACTGCATGGCGGCCTGCCCCTACGGCGCTCGGCATTTCAATTGGCGCAAGAGCCAACTCCCCCCGGAGGAGCTCAATCCCGACACCCATTACCTCGGCAATCGCCCGCGCCCGGTCGGGGTGGTGGAAAAATGCACTTTCTGCATCCAGCGCACCCGAGAGCAGCCCGGACGTTATCCGGCCTGCGAAGAAGCGTGCCCGGTCGGCGCCCGCAAATTCGGCAACCTCCTCGATCCCAAAAGCGAGATGCGGTACCTGATCGAAAACAAGCGGGTCTTCATTTTGAAGGAGGACCTTAACACGCAACCCAAGTTCTTCTATTTCTACGCGACCTAACCGATGCGGAGCCGCTGATGAAAAACATATGGTCGTTCTTCAAGGGGACGCTGGTGCTGGTCGGCAGGGGGAGCAAAGCTTATTACCTGTGGGCCCTTTTTCTTCTGGTGCTGATGACCATCGGGTCGTTGGCCTACGTTTACCAACTGGAGAACGGCCTCGGCGTCACCGCCATGCGAGACCAGGTCTCCTGGGGGTTCTACATTTCCAACTTCACTTTCCTGGTCGGGGTGGCCGCCGCCGCTGTTCTGCTGGTGATTCCGGCCTACGTTTACCACTGGAAGCCGATCAAGGAGATCGCGGTCCTGGGAGAGCTGCTGGCCATCTCCGCCATCTGCATGTGCCTGCTGTTCGTGACGGTCGACATCGGCCGCCCTGATCGCTTCTGGCATCTCATCCCGGCCATCGGGATCCTCAATTTCCCCCAGTCGCTGCTGGCTTGGGATGTGGTGGTGCTGAACCTCTATCTGGTCCTCAACCTGGTCATTGCCGTCTACATCCTGTACAATCTCTACTACCAACGGGAGCCGAACAAGAGCTTCACCACCCCCTTGCTGCTGCTGTCGATTCCCGCCGCCATCTCCATTCATACGGTGACGGCCTTTCTCTACAACGGATTGGGCGCCCGCCCCTTCTGGAACTCCTCCATCCTCGCTCCGCGCTTTCTCGCCTCGGCTTTCTGTGCCGGTCCGGCTTTCATGATCCTGGTTTTCCTGCTGGTGCGCCGCTATACCAAATTCCGGATTCAGGATGCGGCGATCCACAAAATTGCCGAGCTGATCGCCTATGCCATGTTCATCAACCTGTTTCTGCTCGGCGCCGAAGTGTTCAAGGAGTACTACACCGATACCGTCCATCTGGCTCCGATGCAGTACCTGTTCCAGGGATTGCATGGCCACTCGGCCCTGGTCCCGTGGATCTGGACGGCACTTCTGTTCAACGTCACCGCCTTCCTGATTTTTCTCATTCCCGAAACCCGCAAGAACCACGTCACTTTGGTGATCGGTTGCCTGCTGATGTTCGTCGGGGTTTACATCGAAAAAGGGATGGGACTAGTCATCCCCGGCTTTGTTCCGGACGTCCTGCATGAAATTTACGAATATTCGCCCACCGGTATTGAGCTGCTGGTCACTGTCGGCATCTGGGCCACCGGTCTGTTCATCTTCACCATGCTGCTGCGGGTGGCGATCCCTATTCTCAATGGCGATTTCCATGTCGCCGACGACGGGGTCAATTCCTATATCGGCGACCAGCTGTTTCTGGTCCATCAGAAAACGGATGACGTTGAACCTCCGCTGACAACAAATGACCATTAATTCGTCAAACTTAATCTTTCTGTAAAACTGTTTTCTATTTACAAGAGCGACAAAAAAGAGAATATTAGCCGCTGCCCGTTACCGCTGGCGACGGGCATGCTCCATCTCCATGTCGGCGCGAATTGCAACCCCCCGGGGAAAGGGAAACGAAGTGAAAAACCACGTATGGCGACCCCTTCTGGTGGTCATTGCCCTGGTAGTCGGGATTCTGGTATTCCGGTTTTTCTACGTTCCGAACGACTTCGGCAGCGGCGAGTACGGCTTCATGTACAGCTTCCATCGCCAGTCCAACGTCGGGGAGTGGAAGGAGCAACCGCTCATGTACCGGGATACCGGCACCCACAAGATGCATGAGACCTGCGGGGAATGCCACGGGGAAGAGGTCCAGGTCCGCACCGAAGACATGCATGGCATCATCTCCTGCGAGAACTGCCACGGGCCGGCCCTGGAACATCCGGAAAACCCCGAGAAGCTGGGGATCGATCGCAGCCGCGAACTCTGCCTGCGCTGCCACACCGATCTCCCCTACACCACCAGCGAGCGCAAGCGCATCCCCGGTATCGACCCGGCCGAGCACAATGCGGGCATCGAGTGCGTTGACTGCCATAACCCGCACAATCCGAGATTGGAGGACATGTAACGATGAAGCGGCGGGAATTTCTGAAAAGCACCATCATGGTCATCGCCGGCGCCTCGGTCCCCCTCTCGGCCCTGG
>JACZKF010000230.1 GCA_014860175.1 Desulfuromonadales bacterium
GGAGAAGTGGGTGCTCGCCGCCACCGCCACGGCGATGAGGTTGGCCGGTTTGAGCCGCCCCTTGAGATCGATATCCTCGAACAGCCCCCTGGCGGTGGCGGCGAGCACCCACTTCTCCTCTCCCGGCGCTGTGTTCGTGCCGACCCACAGCGGCGCTACGGCCCGCAGCCTCTCCCACTTCCGGCTACCGGTCTGGATCGTGGCGGTGAGCTCGCAGCCGCAGACCTGCCGGAACCTCGCTTTCTCCTACGGGGTGTACCCGGTGTGCGAGCCGCTCCACCCCGAGGACTGGGACGGCTTCGTGCGACGCTGGCTGGAGGAGCACGAGGTGAAGGGAGAGATGGTCATCCTGACCGAAGGGCCTTCGAGGAAGTATCCGGAGGTGCACAACCGCATGGAGATCATCGACATCGGGAGGCAAGCGGGCGGGTGAGGGAAAGAAACGCGGGAGGTCATCATGAGGAAAAAAAGAAGGACCCGGGGCTGCGCGTTCCGGTGGAGATCCTGACCAGGCCAGGCCGCCTGACGGCCATCGAATTCGAAATGATCAAGACCCACGCGCAGGCAGGATACGAGATTTTGCGGGGAATCGAATTTCCGTGGCCGGTCGTCCAAATCGTCCGGCAGCACCATGAAAGGATGGATGGAAAGGGGTACCCATCGGGTCTGGCGGGGAACGACATCCTCCTGGAGGCACGCATCCTGGCGGTGGCGGACACCGTGGAAGCCATGTCCCTGCACCGTCCCTATCGCCCCGGCCAGGGGATCGCATCCGCCCTGCAGGAAATCGACGCTGCCAGAGGCCGAGGTTTTGACCCGGACGCGGTTGACGCCTGCCTGGAACTTTTCCGGGGCGGGTTTACATGGATGGCCTGAACCGCAGCCCCCCCCGTCTCCAACGTGGAGGCGCTTCCACGATCCCTGCCTCTGCCAACGCAAAAAGCCCCCGGATTGCTCCGGGGGCTTTTTGCGTTGGCGAACTTGACGAGTCGATCAGCAGTCGTAATAGAGCTGGAACTCCATCGGCACCGGCCGCATGCGGACGGCGTTGACCTCGGCTTCCATCTTGTACTCGATCCACTTCTCGATCAGGTCCTCGGTGAAGACATCCCCCCTGAGGAGGAAGGCGTGGTCTTCCCGCAGGCATTTAAGAGCCTCTTCCAGGCTGCCGGCGACGTTGGGGATATCCTTCAGTTCCTCGGGGGAGAGACCGTAGATGTCCTTGTCGAGGGGATCGCCCGGATCGATCTTGTTCTCGATGCCGTCGATGCCGGCCATCAGCATGGCCGAGAAGGCCAGGTAGCCGTTGCACGACGGGTCGGGGGTGCGATATTCGATCCGCTTCGATTTCGGGTTACTGGTCACCGGGATGCGCAGCGAGGCGGAACGGTTGCGGTTGGAGTAGGCCAGGTTGACCGGCGCTTCGTAGCCGGGGACAAGGCGCTTGTAGGAGTTGGTCCCCGGATTGGTGAAGGCGCACAGCGCCTTGGCGTGCTTCATGATGCCGCCGATGTAGTACATCGCCATCTTGGAGAGGCCACCGTAGCCGTCGCCGGCAAACAGGTTGACGCCGTCTTTCCAGAGCGACTGGTGGCAGTGCATGCCGGAACCGTTGTCGCCGAAGATCGGCTTGGGCATGAAAGTGACGGTCTTTCCGTTGCGGTGCGCCACGTTCTTGATGATGTACTTGAACCACTGCAGGGTGTCGGCCATCTTCAGCAGCGAATCGAAGCGCATGTCGATTTCACACTGGCCGCCCGAGGCGACTTCGTGGTGGGAGGCTTCGATGCGCATGCCGACGCTTTGCAGCACCTGCACCATTTCGTTGCGCAGGTCGACCAGCGAATCGGTCGGGGAAACCGGGAAATACCCCCCCTTGAAACCCGGCTTGTAGCCGAGATTCGGCCCTTCGTCGCGGCCGCTGTTCCAGGCCCCTTCGATGGAATCGACGGAGTAGAAAGCCTGGTTGGCGCTGGAGGAGTAGCGCACGTCGTCGAAGATGAAGAATTCGGGCTCCGGCCCGAAGTAGGCGGTGTCGGCAATGCCGGTCGACTTCAGGTAGGCTTCGGCCTTGCGGGCGACGAAGCGCGGGTCGCGGGTATACCCTTCCTTGGTGATCGGATCAAAAATGTTGCAGATCAGGCTGAGGGTCGTCACCTTCGGAAAGGGGTCGAGCTTGGCCGTCGACGGGTCGGGCAGGATGGTCATATCGCTGTTGTGGATCGGCTGCCAGCCGCGGATCGAAGAGCCGTCGAAGCCGAGCCCCTCCTCGAAGATCTCCTCCCCGAACTCACTGATCGGGGTGGTGAAATGCTGCCAGATCCCGACAAAGTCGAGGAACTTGTAATCGATCATTTTGACGTTGTTGTCCTGGACGAACTTGACCACTTCGCTGGGGGTCATCACGCTTCTCCTTCAATAGATAGTCTTGTTGCAAATCTACATCTCACCGATGTACAGAAAGGTTTTTTTTCCTTGTACAACCTCGCAGGGCGGATCAAAAGTGTCCAGATGCAAGGCGCCCGAGAACCTGAGGCATAAGGCGTACCGCAAGGTACGTCGTTGTCGAAGGGTCGAGGGCAACGCCGCAGATGGGCGCTTTTCATCCGACCTCAAATCAAAGAGCGTCGTCGCCTCTTTCGCCGGTTCTGATCCGCACCACCTCATCAACCGGGGTGACGAAGATCTTGCCGTCGCCGATCCGTCCGGTGCGGGCCGCTTCGGCAATGGTGTCGAGCACCTTGGCCACCAGGTCGTCGCGCACGATGATCTCCATCTTGATCTTGGGGATGAAATCGACCACGTACTCGGCGCCGCGATACAGCTCGGTGTGCCCCTTCTGACGGCCGAAACCCTTCACCTCGCTGACCGTGATCCCCTGGATGCCGATCTCGTTCAAGGCCTCCTTCACTTCATCCAGCTTGAAGGGTTTGATGATGGCCTCAACCTTTCTCATTCGAATACCTCCCGGAGTTTGTGTTCATACTGCTTGTTAGCAAATAGTCTGCCGAAAATTAAATGACCCGCAACAACGTGCTAAGTTATTAGTTTATCTAAGGATTAAATTGGCTCCCAGCCTCCTGCCAATTTCGTCGGCAACCAGCAAGCCACATTTTGAGGCAGCCATTCCTGGCCGCGCTCAAATTTTGGGCAACGCCCCATTAGCGGCCGGAGTCGTTCCCTCCCAAGGACCGGAACAGGTCGGGAAACGTATCGCCGGCGCAGAAGCCGAGGCGGTCGGCACCGGTGGTCGGATAACGGCGGCACCAGCGGCACCAGTGGCTCCACTCCTCCTCGAAATTCGGGGTGAAGGTGCCGGTCCCCAGCGCCGCCTCGATCTCGGCCGGGCTCCAGAAGCGGACCTCCTCGATCTCCTCGGGGGGGAAGACAACCTCGCCGTCATGGCGGGCCAGGTAGGTGGCTACATTTTCCGACTCGATTTCGTTGCGGACCTGCGAGGGGTAGAGAAAGGTCAAGGGGACGCCGGCGATGCCGAGCTCCTCCTGCATCTCCCGGCGGGCGGCTTCGAGGTAGTCCTCCCCGGGGTCGAGATGGCCGCCGACGCTGGTGTCCCAGCGGCCGGGCTGAATGTCCTTATGGCGCGAGCGCTTCTGCAGCAGCAGCTCACCGCCGCTGTTGAACACCAGCACATGCGCCACCCGGTGCACCAGCGCCGGATTGCCATGACACTCGGACCGCCGCGCCCGCCCGATCACCCGGTCGTGTTCGTCGACGATATCGAAATATTCCGTTTTGCCCACCACCCAGCCTCCACGGGAAGGCTCTTAAGATACGGGAATCTTTGGGCCATGGCAAGGGGCTAGAGGTTCACCTGTGGGCAAGGGGGTCACCCTCCCCCTAACCCCCTCCCATCAAGGGAGGGGGGACTCTCTCTCCTCGGTCCTCTGTCTTCTGTCCTCTTGTCCTTCCTCTTTCGCCCCTGGGTTAAACATCTATCTGCGCCCGTTGCAGTTTGCCGCTGTAATCGCGATAGACGGTCTTGATCCGGGTGTAAAAATCGATGGCCCCCATGCGGCCGCCGCATTCGGGGTGGCCGGAGCCCGAGTGTTTGTAGCCGCCGAAGGGGAGTTGGATCTCGGCGCCGATGGTGCTGGCGTTGATGTAGACCAGCCCGGTCTCCAGCTCCTTCTCGGCCCGGGCGGTCAGGTTGACGTCGCGGGTGAAGATGGCCGAGGAGAGGCCGTAGCGGGTGCCGTTGACCATCCGCACCCCTTCCTCGAAGGAGTCGCAGGCCAGGACCGCCACCACCGGGCCGAAGATCTCCTCCTGGGCGATGCGCATCTGCGGTGTTACTCCGGTGAAGACCGCAGGCTCGATGAACCACCCGTCGGCCAGGGGGCCGTCGCTCTTCCGAACGCCGCCGGTACGCAGTTGGGCCCCCTCTTCCTGGCCGATGCGGATGTAGTCGAGAATCTTCTTCAGCGCCCCTTCGTTGATCACCGGGCCGACATCGGTCTGCGCCTCCAGCCCGTCCCCCAGGCGCATCTTGCGGGCGGCGGCGACCAGCTCGTCGACGAAACGGTCGTGGATCTCCCGGTGGACGATGACCCGGCTGGCGGCGGTGCAGCGCTGGCCGGCGGTACCGAACCCGCCCCAGAGCACCCCTTCCAGGGCGAGTTTGAAATCGGCATCGGGCATGATGAGGATGGCGTTCTTCCCCCCCATCTCGACGGCGATGGGGCGGTGCAGCGCGGCGGCCTGGCGCTCCAGCGCCTCCCCCACCGCCGAGGAGCCGGTGAAGGAGATGCCGTCGACCTGCGGATGCAACGCCAGCGGCTCGCCGACCTCCGGGCCGGAGCCGGTGACCAGGTTGAGCACCCCCGGCGGCAGACCGGCCGCAGCCAGGATCTCCACCAGGCGGGCGGCGCACAGGGGAGAGTCGGAGGAAGGCTTGAGGACGGCGGTATTGCCGCAGATGAGGGCGGCGAACACCTTCCAGACGGGGATCGCCACCGGGAAGTTCCAGGGGGTGATCAGGGCGAAGACCCCGTGCGGCACCCGGATCGACTTGGCGTCCTTGTCCGGCGACTCGGAGGGGACGACTTCACTCACCAGCCGCCGCCCTTCCCCGGCCATGTAGTAGGCGAAATCGATCGCCTCCTGCACATCCCCCTTCCCCTCCGGCAGCACCTTCCCCATCTCCCGGGTGACCAGCTGCCCCAACGCCTCCTTGCGCGCCCGCAGCAGCTCAGCCGCCCGGAACAGGATCTCCCCCCGCCGCGGCGCCGGCAGGCTGCGCCATTTGGGATAAGCCTCTCGCGCCGCCGCCACCGCCCGGTCGACATCTTCCCTGCCGGAAAGGGGAAACTCCACGATGATTTCCGAGTTCCGGGCCGGATTGCGGCTCTCGCCATAGCGCCCGGTGGACGGCTCGATCCATTGGCCGTTGATGAAATTTTTCAGCCTGGGGGTCATTTCAACACTCCCTTCGTTCTGGTTTTTAAAATCTATTCAGCCACAGATGCACACAGATAAGGGCTAAAGCAATTTTGGGCCGCAGATGAACGCAGATGAACGCAGATAAAATCTTTACAAACGCAATCGCTTAAAGGTTTTCGTCTATGGTGTCACCTGTGACTAAAGACAGGTTTTCCGGATTTGACTTATCTGCGTTCATCTGCGTCATCTGCGGCGAAAGCTTTTCGCTTTTTGCAGGTACAACATAAAGTTATCACAGCACTTTCCCTGTGCAACGCCAAGCGCCTGCCACAGAATCCTCTTGTCCCCCTCCGGCCGGAAGTGCTATAAACTCTCCGCCCGTTCCTGAAGTCATCCCCCCCGAGCAGGAGCCGTCCATGCC
>JACZKF010000231.1 GCA_014860175.1 Desulfuromonadales bacterium
CCCCGTAAGCTGCTCCACTATATCCTCGCCCGGCGCACCCCCCCACAGCCCCCGCGAGGAACAGGATAAATAATGGGAAAATGACTTTCTTCATGGCCATCACCTTTTCTTTATTTTACCAGAGGCGGTGCCCGAAGGTCGAATCGCTCGCACCGGTAGCCACCCGGTACCGGATCGACACCCCCCTCAGGCTGGACAGCGGGAGGAAATGGGGTAGAGCTTTTTGTGTGCTAGGGAGACGAGCGGGCCGGATGAGGACACGACTCAAAAACTTCTGGGAAAAACTGCGAACCAGCTACTGGTTCGTCCCTTCCCTGATGATGGCGGGCGCCTTACTGCTGGCATTGGGGATCAACGCTTTGGACGAGGTCTGGACGCCGGACTGGCTGTGGGAGAGCGACTGGGCGCACAAAAACGAACCGGAAGGGGCCCGTGAACTCCTCTCCACCGCTGCCGGCGGGATGATCACTGTCACCGGCGTCGTCTTCTCGATCACCATCGTCGCCCTCTCCCTCGCCTCCCAGCAGTTCGGCCCCCGTCTGCTCTACAACTTCATGCGCGACCGCGGCAACCAGTTCGCCTTCGGCACCTTCCTCGCCACCTACCTGTACTGTCTCCTGATCCTGCGCACCATCCGGCAGGGGAGCGATTCCTACGTCCCCCATCTTTCAATCCTTGTCGGATTTTTGCTGGTGATCCTCAGTCTGGGGGTGCTCATCTACTTCATTCATCACGTGGCCGAGTCGATCCAGGCGATGACCGTTATTGCAACGGTGCATGGGGATCTGCAGAGAAAAATCGAGAAGATCTTCCCGGTCCCCTGTGAGGAGTCGCTGCCGTGGTCACGGGAAGCTTCGGAGAGACTGATGCCGGAGGATTTTGAGGGGAGAGCGTTGGCCATCAAGGCTGGGAAGTCTGGGTACTTGCAGGCGGTCAACGGCGAGGGGCTCATGCAGGTCGCCCGCAAGTACGATCTGCTCATCCGTTATGAGAATCGTCCCGGCCACTACCTGATCAAGGATTCGACCATCGCCCGGGTCCTCCCACTGGGGGGAAAAGAGAGTCAAAAATGGCAGAAGAGCGTCAAGGAGGCGTTCATCATCGGCAAACAAAGGACCCAGGAGCAGGATGTCGAATTTCTGATCCATGAACTGGTGGAGATCGCGGTTCGGGCATTGTCGCCCGGAATCAACGACCCGCATACGGCCATCAACTGCATCGACCGACTCGGTTCGACCCTCGCCGAACTGGCCGGACGCGCCATGCCCTCCTCCTGTCTGCACGACCGGGAAGGCAATCTTCGCCTGATTACCCGCCCCCACACCTGGCAGGGGCTGGTGGAAGCCTCCATCGATCAGATTCGCCAGTACGGACTGGGTTCGGTCGCGGTCACCATCCGCCTGCTGGAGATGATCGGCGCGGTCCTCCCCTTTGTCCGCGACGAGAGCCGGCGCCAGGCGCTGCTCCGGCAGGCGGCGATGATCGAACGGGGGAGCCAGCAGGCCTTCTCCGAAGAGTCCGACTGCGAGGACATCCGCCGCCGCTACCTGGCCATTTTCGACGTGCTGGAACAGACGGCAGGGATCACCGGCGGGAAGTGACTGCAATTTTCAAAGGGACCCTTGGCGTGGCTTGGCGCCACCGACCCCCAGGTTGATCCAGCCATGATCCGCCCCCCGGACTTCCTCGGCCGCAAGCCGCCGCACGTCAACCAGCCCGACGCGGCGGAGAAGTCGCTGGAGAAATTTCGGGGTGAATAAAGCCCGGTGCCAACTTGGGTAGTGGTGGTTGACACCATAAAAGAGGCGCCCGGCAGCCCAGAGATACGGGTCGTCGTCAGGATTCAGCTTGCGCCACCCATCCGGCGGTGTATCGAGCAGATCCTCTTCGGCTTCCAGGATAGTGGAGCAGATTTTCAGGGCATCGGGGACCCAGATCTGCAGCTGGCCCCCCGGTTTCAGGATCCGGACCCATTCCTGGAGAATACGCTCCGTCGAGTACCAAGGGAGATGTTCCAGGACATGACTGGAAAAGACTTCCACGAAAGTGCCGTCAGGGAAGGGGAGGGGCTGCGTGGCATCGAGAACGTAGTCGATATTCCGGCCACCGGCGATGTTCAGGGTTTCAAAACCAGGCAGGCGTCCCTCGCCCGGGCCGATATCCAGTCGTCTTGTTCGGTTGGTTTTATTGCGCCGGAGATTGCGGTGGGTGGTCCAGCGCTCCATCCAGCCGATAACCGATGTCTGCCGTAGGCACCGAAGAGCGGAGTCAGGCAGCCCCTTCCGATCACTCATCGAAAGTTCGAAGATCTTTCCGGCGACCACGGGAACCAAGTCCCCATGCCGGTAGTGCCCTGCGAGCTTGTCAAGGATCGTCAGGACCGGTATGTTTTTTTTCATACTCTTTCTCTAGCAGGCTTTTCCCAGTGGTCAATGCCGGCGGCAAACAGGGTCTCTGCGGACCAAGAGGATAGTGGCGGTCACCGCTCTCTGGCCGATGCGGATAGGTGGGCTGCTGATTTCGGGAGGAGCCTGCTGGTGCACAGTCGCCTTGCGGCAGCAGGAAACAATGGCAGGAGGTAAAATGCGATGCGCAACGATCTCGATCTAAATTTTTTCCAACAACTTCTGGAAGAGCGCCTTGCGGCCATTCAGGCCGGACGCGAGGCGCAGCAAAGGGAAGAGGCGCCGGTCCAGCTCGACCAGGCCTCGGTGGGGCGCCTGTCGCGCATGGGCGCCATGCAGCAGCAGGCCATGGCCCAGGCGACCTCCCGGCGCACCGAGGTGGAACTGCAGCGCATTCGGACGGCCCTCAGTCGTCTGCAGTCGGGCGATTACGGCTATTGTGTGAAATGCGAGGAAGAGATCGCTGAAGGGCGCCTGCGGGTCGATCCAGCATCCCTGGTCTGCATTGATTGCGCGAGGGCGGCGGAAGGGAAATGAAAATAATCGCTATTCACCCCGGCTGTCCCCTGCCCGCCGCAGCAGCTGCCGGAACTGTTCCGCGATGGGCTGGTCCTTGTTATAAGGCGCGAACTCCTCCAGCACCTTGACAATTTCCTGCAGCTCGGTTCGCAGAAGTTCCAGTTCCGAGCGCCGGCAGGTCGCCTCGTGGGTACCGACCGGATGGGCGCACTCCGGGCAGACGTCCTCTCCTGTTATCGGCGTGTTCGGCACCTCAAGGACCTTGAACAGTGTCTGCTCGCTATGGCAGCGGTGACAACGCCCTTTGAGTTTCCGGCCGATGTTGATATTGGCGCCCAGCTTGCCGGCACATTCGAAGCAGAGATTCTTCCCCGACCAGTTCTTCATCATCCGTCCTTGGTTTTTTGCTATCTTCCGTCTTTAAAGGACCGAGGTCAACCGTGCTCACCTGCAGACCTCTTTTCCGGCCGCTCAGCGCAGCAGGAGCAGGGGGATGGCCGAATTGCGCAGCATCGCGGTGGTGGTGCTGCCGATAAGCAGGTGGCGGATACGCGAGTGGCCATAGGCACCCATGATCATCAGGTCGATGCCGTGCTCCTGTTGGTAGCGGCTCAACACGTTTTCGGCCTCGCCGGGAAGGGTCGCCGACGGCACCTCGAAGCGGGCCATCTCCAGTTTCTGCCTGGCCCGGGCCAGCTCAGCCCGTGCCTCGGCGGTGTCGGCCCCCACCATCACCAGATGGCATGGAAGCCCTCGGAAAAGGGGGCTGGCGGCGACCATCTCCAAGGCCTTGCGAGCGGTGGCGCTCCCGTCGTAGGCGAGCATGACCCGTTGCGGGGGGTGGAATTCGGCGGTGGTCACCAGAATGGGGCGATGCAGGGCACGGATGACCCGCTCCAGGTGGCTCCCCAGATGCTCCGAGGCCACATCCGCCGCCTCGCCGCGTTTTCCCAGGACCAGCAGGCGAATCCCCTCTTCCCGTTCGGTCAGCGTTTCGACCAGACCGCCATGGCGCTGCACTCCCTCGGGCTCAACGATACCGGCGCTGCGGGCGCGCGTCTTCGCCGCGGCCAGCAACTGCCGCCCTCGCTCCTGGGCCAGCCTGCCGCGCTTTTCATCGAGCGCCGCCAGCTCTTCCAGCAGCGATTCGCGGGCGCCCAGGCCGATGCTCCCGCTCAGGTCGGCCGGGGGTGGGTCTTGCTCCTTGTGCGGTACGTGAAGAAACGCCAACGGCGCTTCCATTCGCAGGGCAGCCCAGGCGGCCGCGTCGCAAACGGCGGGGGAATAGGAGGAGCCGTCGATACAGGCCAGTACGAGTTTTCTCATGATCGCTCTCCTCTAATGGCCCATCAGGGCGGCTACGGCGTCCGGTTTATCGTGGACAGCAAAGCGATCGACCATGGTCTCACTGGCCTTGTTCAGACCGATGATTTCCACCTCGGTCCCTTCCCGGCGAAATTTGATGATGACCTTGTCGAGGGCGCCGACGGCCGTGATATCCCAGAAATGGGCGCGGCTGACGTCGATGACGACCTTTTCCACCGCCTCCTTCAGGTCGAAGGAGGCGATAAAGCGTTCGGCGGAGGTGAAGAAAACCTGGCCGACGACGGCGTACTGACGGGTCAACCCATCTTCCGCCAGGCTGGAGCCGACATGC
This sequence comes from Desulfuromonadales bacterium, assembly GCA_014860175.1. Lineage (GTDB taxonomy): Bacteria > Desulfobacterota > Desulfuromonadia > Desulfuromonadales > JACZKF01 > JACZKF01. Next base: position 4,582 of record JACZKF010000231.1, read on the forward strand.
AGCACCTTACTGATTTTGGCGGCAAAGAACAAGGCGCTGAGGAGCACCCCGACCAGCACCCCCAACGCCAGATTATGGGTGGACACCACCACGACGACGGTGGCGGTCATCACCACGCTGGAGCTTTTGGGGTTCTTGCGCAGATTGCGGATAGACTCCCAGCTGAAGGTACCGATAGCGACCATGATCATGACCGCCACCAGGGCCGCCATCGGAATGCGCGACACCCACTCGCCCAGAAAAACTACCATCAGCAGCAAAAAGACTCCCGACAGGAGAGTAGAGAGACGGCCGCGCCCCCCCGATTTGATGTTGATGACCGACTGACCGATCATCGCACAGCCGGCCATGCCGCCGAAAAAACCCGAGACGATGTTAGCCATCCCCTGGCCGACGCACTCGCGATTCTTGTCGCTGGACGAATCGGTCAGGTCGTCGACAATGGTGGCGGTCATCATCGATTCGAGCAGACCGACCACCGCCATGGTCGCCGAAAAGGGGAAGATGATCGCCAGGGTGGCAAAGTTCAGCGGGATATCGGGGAGAAGAAAAATCGGCAGGCTGTCGGGCAGAACACCCATGTCTCCCACCGTGCGCACATCGACCCCGAAAAACATGGTAAAGGCGGTCAGCCCCACGATGCAGATCAGCGGCGAGGGGACGGCCCGGGTGATAAAGGGGAAGAGATAGATCAGACCGAGGCCGGCCGCGAGCAGGGCATAGACCTGCCAGCCGACGTTGGTGAGTTCGGGAAGCTGGGCCAGAAAGATCAGGATGGCGAGGGCATTGACGAACCCGATGACCACCGAGCGGGAGACAAAACGCATCAGCGCGCCCAGGCGGAAGCTCCCGGCCAGAATCTGCAGCAGACCGGTGAGCAGAGTCGCCGCCAGCAGATACTGCAGGCCGTGGGTTTTCACCAGCAGAACCATCAGCAGGGCCATGGCGCCGGTCGCCGCCGAAATCATCCCCGGCCGGCCGCCGGCAAAGGCGGTGACCACGGCGATGCAGAAGGAGGCGAACAGCCCCACCTTGGGGTCGACGCCGGCAATGATGGAAAAAGCGATTGCCTCCGGGATGAGGGCGAGGGCAACGACCATCCCGGCGAGAATGTCGCCGCGAATATTGCAGAACCACTCTTGTCGAACCATTTGCAATGTCATTCGAAATCCTTGGAAAATAAGGTGCATGGCGCAGGCACGCCAATAGTGGCCCGCCGCCGGGTCTGCGTTGATTGATCAGGGGATCAGCAGGAGATAAAAAGCGCTCGCTTTTGCCGGCTATGACGGAGCAGGAAGCAAGGGTGTGCCTGGGTGAACCGCTGTCGAAGTGATCAGCAGGAAGGTCGGCAGGGTATCGAAGGGGAACGGATTCAGGTCGGTGTGCAATCTGGCAAAAGGGAGAAGCATTCAATTCCCCAAGCATGAAAAACTCTCCGTCGGCGGTACAGCCCGGAGGCAAGGGGGGTGACCATAGGCGTAAAAAGGAAAAAATGCAAGGGGAAACCCGGAACAGGGGTAAAGTTCACTAATCTGGACAGTTCATCTTCGGCCTCGACCTGCCGCTCACGCGCCCCTCAAGACCTTACGGTGAGGGTGAATCCGCTGGCATGTCGTTTCTGGACTTACTGCTAAGGCAGCGTTATAATTCCCACTTCTAATCCTTTGGCCAGAATCGGCGCCATGCGAGAACCCGACATGCGAGACCAGACGGAACCTCCTCAGGCTCAGGGTGGGGAAGAACCGAGCCAAGCCTGCGCTCATTCCACGGCGGAATTGCAACGGATCAACGCCGAAATTGGCCGGTTCAAGGATCTGGTGGAGACGATCAATGACTGGGTGTGGGAGGTGGACGCCACCGGTGTCTACTCCTATGTCAGCCCGAGAATCCGTGATCTGCTCGGATACGAACCGGAGGAGGTGCTTGGAAAGACTCCTTTCGATTTCATGCCCGAGGAGGAAAAGGAGAAAGTGCGGGCGATTTTCCGGCAGATTGTGGAGAATCGGCAGCCATTCCATGCCCTGGAGAACACCAACCGCCACAAGGATGGTCGCCTGGTCACTCTGGAAACCAGCGGCGTTCCGGTTTTCGACCAGCAGGGGGGGCTCGTCGGCTACCAGGGGGTCGATCGGGACATCAGCCGGCGTAAAGAGCTGGAGCGTGAGCGGGAGCAGCTGCTCGAGGAGAATCGGCGCCGGCTGGCGGTGGTGGAGGCTATTTTTGCCGCGACCCAGGACGGGATCGCCATTTATGGCCCCTCCGGGGAAATTCTGCGCATGAATGGCGCTTGCGGGGAGCTGCTCGGGTTGCAACCGCAGGAACAGGCGATGGACATCGACCAGCGATGGGCGTGTCTGGGGGTGACCAAAGTGGACGGAACCCCGTTGCCGCCGGAAGAGATCCCGAGCAAAAATGCGTTGGCGGGGGAGAAGGCGCAGGCCATCCTCCACTTCCATCCTCCGCAGCGACCGGCCCGCTGGTTTTCGGTCAGCGCCGCTCCGATCCGCTCAGCAGACGCCCACCCCGCCAGCGCCGTGACGATCCTCACCGACATCACCGACTTTCACGCTTTGCAGCAGGAGCATGAAATATTGATGCAGATGATCTCCCATGACCTGCGCACCCCCATTTCGGTCATCCAGGGGCATGCCGAAATGCTCGAAGAACGGCTGAACGAAAAAGATGAGCTGACGGCTCTGAACTTGGAGGCGATCCAGGCCTCCGTCCGGCAGTTGAGCGGCATGATGGATGATCTGGTGCAGGTTATTCAGGAGCAGAAGGGGGAGTTTCCCCTCGAGCGGGAAGGGATTGACCTTGCCGAATTCATCCCCAGGCTGGTGCGCCGGATTGCCGTTTCGGGAATCGGAGAAAGGCTTAAGACCGTGCTTCCTCCCGACCTCCCCGAAGTCTGGGCCGACCGAGAGAGTCTGGAACGGATCATCACCAATTTGTTGAACAATGCGATGAAATACTCCCAGCCGAATACGACGGTCACTCTCGCCGCCGAACCGGTCGAAGGAGAAATCCGCATTTCAGTGGCCGATCGCGGCAAGGGGATCGCCCCGGAGGATCTGCCTCATCTCTTCGACCGGTTCTTTCGCGGCCGAAATACCGGCCAGAAGACCGGGGTCGGGCTGGGTCTGTTCATTACCCGAAAGCTGGTCGAGGCGCACGGCGGCCGCGTATGGGTCGAAAGTGAAGCGGGGGAGGGGAGCGTGTTCACCTTTACCCTGCCGCTGCGAAGGGGGCGATAAGAAAAGCTCCGGTCGGTCATCGGTCTGATCCCCCGACTTTTATCGTCCGGCCGTCCGGGTCGACGAACTGGAGCTGGCGACGGGGGTAGACGGCGATCAGCTTCCCGGCATGTTCCGGTTTTTTCAACTCTTCCATCACCCGCATGGTCAGCTCGCTCTTCCACTTCCGGCGCTCCCGGGCATGGACGAGATAGCGGATGACCACTTCCGTCCACGACTCGCTCATGGCGACAAAGACCTGTGGCTCCTCGGCAATGGTGGTTTCGAGATCGGCGCGGCGCAGGATCTCGGCATATCGTCGGGCCGGCTCGACCATGTGCGAGCCGAGCAGTTCACGGGCGACGCCGGCCAGCACCCGCATGCCATGCCCCATGTCCGACTCGTTGGCCAGCTGGACGGCCAGCTCATCCCAGACGAAGGGGAAATCGCGGGTGAGGTTGACCACCGTCCCCGCCAGAACTTCGTTGTTGGGGAAGGTAATCAGGCGGCCGGTCGGCTGTTCAGCGTTGACGAAACCCCGCCCCGGGGAGCCGATTTCCCAGACAGTGGTGGTCAGGAAGTCAATCTGGTAGACATCGCCGAAGACGTCCCCCACCGCCACCCGGTCCCCTACCCGGTAATATCCCTGGAATGAATTGAGCAGCCAGCCGGTGAAGCTCTCGATGGGGGTCTGCAGCGCCCAGGAGAGGGCGAGGCCGAACAGGCCGACGGAACCGACCAGCGCCCGGATATCTCCGGCCAGGACGCTGAGCACGAGGCCGGCGGCCAGCGCCCAGACGGTAATGCCAAAAAGGGCGGAGACTGCATGCGCTCTCTCCCAACGGTGAAGCGTCCGCCGCAGCAGAGGGCGAAAGATTCTCACCAGCAACCAGGCGAGAAAAAGGATGGCCAAAGTGACAACCAGTTTCGGAAGGTTGCTGTAGAACCCCTGCCAAAGACTTTGAACCGTGCGCGCCGCCTCTTCCGCGGCGGCTTGCCCCAACGGTTCGGGGTCGATCTCCTCCTCAGCAATGCTTGCCGGTGACTCCTCGACGGAAAGGGTGGGGACGGATGCTCCGGCGGCTTCTTCCGCTCCATCGACCAGACCGGTCTCTCCGGGAGAGACCAGCAGCAGCAGGAGGCTGGTGAGGACGACGGCAAGGAGAGTGGCCTGACGGAACTGCCGCAAGCGGGTCCGGGCCCCGGTCAGCGGTTTGGCGCCGGGGCGCCTTGGGCGGCGCCGGGATCTGAGGCGTCGTCGCCCTGAAGCTGCAGTACGGGAGTTGGAGGAAATTCGGCGCATCCAGTCACCTGTTCTTTTCCCGGCCGCTTTTCACATCCGGAGTCCTTGAATAGTAACGGCCTCGGCCCAAGAGACAAGCGACCGAAGGGTCGCAAGCGTTTCAGCTCTCCTCTCGGGATCCACTTTGGGCTATAATGAGAGTCGAATTCTCCGCCCGGCAGCTTGGGACAAATGACTTGTAGAGGAGACTGAGATGAGGATATGGAGAGGAAGTAATCTGGTGCTGGCCCTTGCCTTGGCGCTAGCTTTCGTGTTGGTGGTGCCTGAGGCCGAGGCGAAGGAAGGAAGGGATCGAGACCGCTACCGGTTCTATGGATGGGTGGAGTTGATGCCGGAGGGGCTGCACGGTACCTGGGTCATCGGCGGCCAGGATGTGGTGACCAACCCGCGAACGGAATTCGACCAGATGGAAGGGCCCCTGATGGTTGGCGGCTGCGCCAAGGTCGATATCCGGAGGGGGCTGGTGCACGAAATTGACAGTGAACCGGCCAGCAACTGCCGCTGACCGGAGACGGCCGAAACGCTATTTATCTGGGTTTAAACCGTTCTATTTTTACCCTGCGGATGCCCGTCGGGGTGACTTTGACGCAGGTCAGAAGGTAGTCGCCCCAGGCGGCTTGTTCCCCCTCCTGCGGGAAGTGCCCCAATTCGGAAAGGATCAGGCCGGCGAGGGTTTCGTAGGGGGTTCGTTCAGGAAATCGCACCTCCAGCAGGTCTTCCAGATCATTGAGGGAAAGGAGCGCATCGACCAGATAGCTGCCATCCTTGAGCCGCTGAATGCGCCTCGACTCCGCCTCATCATGCTCATCCTCGATTTCCCCCACCAGCTCCTCCAGCAGATCCTCGGTGGTGACCACGCCGACCAGGCTGCCGTATTCGTCCACCACCATCGCCATGTGCAGGTGACGGCGCTGCATCTCCCGCAGCAGGTCGTTGACCATTTTCGCTTCCGGCACAAAGAAGGGGTCCCGCAGGACGCTCTCCAGGTCGAATTCCGGAGTCGTCACCGCCAGCCCCAGCAGATCCTTGCCATGGATGAAGCCGATGACATTCTCGATCTCCCCCCGATAAACCGGAAAACGCGAGTATTGGCTATCCAAGACAACCTTCAGGACCTGCTCGCGATCCTGCTCCAGGTCCAGAGCCACGATTCTGGGACGGGGGACCATGACCTCACGTACCTGGGTCTCGGAAAACTCGAACACATTGCGGATGAACTCCTGCTCGCTGGAGGAGACAGCCCCCGCCTCCCGCCCCTCGGCCACCATCTGCTGGATCTCCTCTTTGGTGATGAAGGCCTGCTCGCCGGTTGCCTTGATCCCGAGCAGACGGAGAACCGTCCGGCTCGACAGGGTCAGGGTGAATACCGCAATCCCACCGACCCGGGCGAGGAAGCGAATCGGCCGGGCGACACGAAGGGCGATCCGTTCTGAGTGCTCCAGGGCGAGTGCCTTAGGCACCAGCTCCCCAATGACCAGGGAGAGATAGGCGATGAACCCGACCACCAGCAGCAGCGACAGGGGGGCGGCGGCATTGCTGATGAGGCGGACCGGGACCTGCTGAAGAATCGGTTTGATGACTTCGATGGCGGCGGCGCCGCCGACGGCCGAGGCCATGGTGCCGACCAGGGTGACGCCGATCTGCACCGTGGCCAAAAAGCGGTGCGGATCCGAAAGCAGCTCCTCCACCACCTTGGCCCGCTTGTTCCCCTCGGCCGCCAGTTGGGCGATACGGCCGCGACGCACGGTGACGATTGCGAGTTCCGCGCCGGCAAAAAAGCCGTTGGCCAATATGAGCAGCAGGACGATGACGAGTTCGAGCCAAAAAGTTTCCATGTCCGCCCCTTACGGCTTTTTCGGTTCGTTCGGTTCGGTTTTCGCCGGGCTTCCCGGCACCCACCCGTGAACGGCTTCGGCGGTGGCGATCTCTTTCGGCAGCCCCCGGGTCTTGACCATCGAGACCAGCATCGAGCCGCCGATCAGCAGAGCGGTGATCAATAGCGCCGCCTCCGTCGGGATGATCTTGCCGAAAGCGGCGTTGATCAACATCTTAGCGCCAACCACCATCAGCACCAGCGACAGCCCGTACTTGAGATAGTGAAAGCGGTGGATGATGCCGACCAGGGCGAAGTAGAGCGCCCGAAGGCCAAGAATGGCGAAAACGTTGGACGTATAGACGATGAACGGATCGGTGGTGATGGCGAAAATGGCCGGGATGGAATCGAGGGCGAAGACCACATCGCTGACCTCGACCAGGATCAGCACTACCATCAACGGTGTCAGGAAAAGCAGGCCGCCCCGGCGGACGAAGAACTGGTTTCCTTCATACCCCTCCGTTACCCGGAAATGACGGCGGATCAGGCGGACCAGGCGGTTCCCCTCCATGTCCGGTTCCTGGTTGATGGTCACCAGCATCTTGGCCCCGGTGAAGATGAGGAAGGCGCCGAAAACATAGATGACCCAGTGGAACGACTCGATAATGGCGGCGCCGGTCAGGATCAGCGCGGCGCGCATGACGAGAGCCCCCAGAATGCCCCAGAACAGCACCCGATGCTGGTACTGGGCCGGCACTGAAAAGTGACTGAAGATCAGGACGAAGACGAAAATGTTGTCGACACTCAGGCTCTTTTCCAACAGGTAGCCGGTGAAGAACTCGACCCCGGCGCTGGCGCCGAGGAAGTGGTAGACCCCGGCGCCGAACATCAGCGCCAGGACGAAGTAGCCGAGGCTGAGCAGGAGAGCTTCCCGAATCCCGACCTCCTGCCCCTTGCGGTGCAGAACACCCAGATCGAGGGCCAGCAGGACCAGGACGAAAACGTTGAAGCCGAGCCACATCCAGAGTGAATTCACAAAATCTCCCGTTCGTGCCGCATTGGTTGACTACCCGTTTGACTTACCACCGGGAGAAAGCCATCGCCTCCAGCCGGGCGATCCGCTCCTCCATCGGCGGATGGGTGGAGAAAAGCTTCAGCAGCGACCCGCCGGTCAGGGGGTTGACGATGAAGAGGTGCGACGTGGCCGGGGTCGCCTCCCGCATCGGCATCCTCGTCGAGGCCTGCTGCAGCTTGCGCAGAGCGTTGGCCAGTGCCACCGGGTTGCGGCAGATTTTCGCCCCTGAGGCGTCGGCCAGGTATTCGCGGGAGCGAGAGATGGCCATCTGGATCAGCATGGCCGCCATCGGGGCGATGAACGCCAGGGCCAGGCTGCCGGCGAGGCCGCCCCCCTCCTCGTCCTCGCTGCGGCCGGCGCCGAAAATGGCCGCCCACTGCAGCATGCTGCCGAGCATGGAGATGGCGCCGGCAAAGGTGGCGGCGATGGTGGAAATCAGCGTGTCGCGGTTTTGCACGTGGGCCAGTTCATGGGCCATCACCCCTTCGAGTTCCTCGGCGGAGAGGATCCGCATCAGCCCCTCGGTGGCGGCCACCGCGGCGTTTTGCGGATTGCGGCCGGTGGCAAAGGCGTTGGGACCTTCGGAGGGGATGATGTAGACCTTGGGCATCGGCATGTTCGCCTGGCCGGCGAGGCGCCGGACCATGCCGTAAAAGGCCGGACTCTCGGTTTCCGAGACTTCCCGGGCCTTGTACATCTTGAGGATGATCTTGTCCGAATACCAGTAGGAGAAGAAGTTCATGCCGCAGGCGATGGCAAAGGCGATGAGCATGCCGGACTGGCCGCCGATGGCGCTGCCCATGGCGACCAGCAGGAGGGTGAGGCAGGTGAGAAGGAAGGTGATCTTGATCAGGTTCATTCTTTAACCTCCGCGCGGTTGGTTGCGCGGCGGGTAAAGAAAAAGACCTTTACCCGCCGCATGGTTGAATGCAGTGGACAAAGGTCTTGCAAGGCTCGACATGACGTCGCAGCTCCCGCGTCCGGGTGGGCGAAGCCACCGTCCTGACGAAGCGCGGGCCGGAATGGTTCCGGATGCTACTCCCCTTTTGAGCTAGGAAGCATACTGCCACTCAGGTAGAATGTCAACCAATTACCCCGAGGGAAGGGCTATCTTTTCGGTGCCCATTACGGTTTCGGGCTTGCTTAAAGCATAGCTTTCGAGTGCGGACCAGGCGGCAGTCTCGACTGTCTTCGTGTGGGGCCGACCCGGTTCATTTCGTCTGCCAGACGTTGCGTGAGATAGCTGCCTATTTTCTCGCTCAAAGGGATGTAAAGTGAGTAAGTCTATCAAAGGCGCAGGCCCTTGGTCCCGGAACTCTTCATGGAGAACCGCCGGATGGTTCGTGTTGCCAGCCGCAATCTCCTTGTTTTGTGCGTTTGCGGGCACTTGGTTGTGGCTTCATGACCGATCGGTCACCGCAGAGAACCATCTTCTGGAAAATAGCCAAGCCGTCTTCCTTGCACTTGCCATCGCCTTGCATATTGTGCAAAGCGCCAGAACCGGCGACGGAGCGGTTCGGCTTTTTCATTTAACGCTCGGCCTCCTTTGCCTCTCCGTTCTTGTCCGGGAGATCGATATCGACAAACTTGGGTCCGCAGCCATCTGGAATAGTATGGAGGTCGTGGTTCGCCTCTGTGTTGTTCTTGTCTGGATCGTGCTCGGCTCCTACCTTTTGCGGCATTGGGAAGAGCTGTGGAGACGTAGGCTCCCCCTCTTGATTTCGATGAACAGCTTCCTCGTTTACCTGGGAATCTTCTTCTATATGGCCTCATGGTTTTTTGATAAGTCCGTGATCCCGGTAAACCCCGATGTCAGCCAGCTCTGGGAGGAGCTTCTCCAGTTAAGCGCCACTGTCTTCTTTTTCGTGTCCGCGTTAAGGCCACTCTCTCGGGAGGCGCGCGGTGAGGACCGCAAATGCGCGACTGCCATCGCAGGACATTGCCTTTAGTCAGTCTTGAGTTTCCTGCTGATCTGCCGGTTCGATTTTTACCTTACGAATAGCCGTATGGCTGACTTTGACACACGTCAGAAGGTACTCACCCCAACGGATACGCTCCCCTTCCACAGGGAAATGACCCAATTCGAAAAGGATAAGTCCGGCAAGTGTCTCATAGGGTTTTTTCTCAGGAAAACGCACCCCGAGTAGGTCCTCCAGGTCATTGACAGGAAGGAGGGCGTCGACCAGATAGCCACCCTCCTTGAGATGCTGGATGCGTTTCGGCTCACCCAAATCATGTTCGTCTTCTATCTCTCCGACCAGTTCTTCCAATAGATCTTCGGTGGTGACTACCCCGCTCAGGCTGCCATACTCGTCCACTACCATCGCCATATGGATGTGTCCGTGCTGCATCTCTCGCAGAAGCTCATTGACCTTTTTCGATTCCGGAACAAATAAAGGGGTCCGCAGAAGGCTCTCAACGTCGAAGTCGGGGGTCTGTACCGCCTGGCACAAGAGGTCCTTGCCATGAATGAAGCCGACCACGTTATCGATTTCGCCCCGATAAACCGGAAAACGCGAATATTTGCTGTCCACAACGATCTTCAGGATCTGCTCGCGGCTCTGGTCCAGATCCAGGGGCACAACCCGGGGGCGTGGAACCATGACCTCTGACACTCTCAGTGATCCGAACTGAAAC
>JACZKF010000232.1 GCA_014860175.1 Desulfuromonadales bacterium
CCCCCTCCGCCGCGCCATCACCGCCACCGGCTACTGCCGGCTCGGTCGCCCGGCGCTCGAAGTCGGCCTGGGACTCGGCAGCGGCCGCCTGGCCCGAAGAGGCGGGGAGATCGCCCGCCAGCAAGGGGGAAACCGCCACCGGTCGCGGCGGCGGCGATAGCGAGGCCGAGGGGCGACCGGCGATCCCACCACCCCCGGTAAATTGGCCGTACTCTTTTTCCACCTTCAGATCGGCCAGACGGCGGATCGCCTCCGGGGTCAGGGCCGACTCGGGAGTTACCTCGAGAAAATGACGGTAACTCTCGATCGCCTTCTCGAGCCCCCCTTCCAGGGTCTCTTCCTGGATGTCGATCTTCATATAGCGCAGCTTGGCGATCGTCTCTTTGTCACCGCTCGCCTGGCAGCCGGCCAGAGCCAGCGCCATCGCCCACAGGATCCATCGGCTCCGGTTCATTCCGTCCCGCCCTTCTGGGTCTGGGCCCGGGTGGCACGGTCATAGCTGTCGGCCAGGGCGAAACGCGCCTTGATCTGGAATTCCTCCAGCCGCTCGCGCCGTTGGGTGAGTTCATTCACCGCCATGACTTCCAGCATCTGCCCCTGCCGCGCCATCAACACCTTCACCTTCTCCTGAGCCGCCTGGGTCAACAACCGCAGGCGGCGGATCACCTCATCGTATCCTTGGTAGCTTTGCGTGGCGGCCTGACGGGTGCGGACGAAGGAGGTGTACTGCCGGTTCAGCGCGGCAATATCCGCATTCAGCAGCCGCAGATTCCGGTAGGCGTCGGTCAGCCGCTGGTCGTATTCCGTCGCGATGGGCCAGGCGAGCACCCCCCGCAATCGGCCGACGCGCGCTTCCATATCGCTCGGCACCCCTTCCCCTTGGGCGCGCAGGAGCAGCTCCAGCTGGTCGATCTCCTCCCGGGCGATTCGCTCTTCGGCGGTGGCCAGATAATCGGGGCGCGGCGCCACCAGCATCGCCTGCAGCCGGCGCTCGATGAGATCGCGCTGCTCCAGACGCAGCCGCATCTGCGAGTCGAGCCGCCGAAACTCCCGGTCGATCTCGGGGAGCAGCGGCTGGTAGTAGGCCCGCCGCTCGCCGATGATCTGCTCGAAAGCGTCGAGATCACCGGCCCAGGTCGCCATTTTCTTGCGCAGCTCTTCCAGGTCGAGATAGTTCTTCAGCGATTCCTGAAAATCGTGAGAAGCCAGCAGTTCGAGCAGGTAGTAGGTCTCGGGGGTTTGCGGCAGCTCGCGCAGCTTGACCACCCAGTTGCGGTCCTGCTTCAGCTCTTCGCGCACCAGCGCCTGGAGGAAACTCCCCTCGCGAATGGTGCGGATGGAGGCGCTGAGCTTGTCGACCTCCCGGCCGAAGCTCTCCAGGGCGCTGCCATACAGCAACGCCGCCCGGCCATGGACGTTCAGCTTGCCGTAGGCGTAGGGGACGGCGAGCATCGCCTCCTGCACCGCGATGTCGGTGACGTTACGCTGGAGCAGCAGGCTCCAGGGGATCAGGGCCCGTTCGAAGCGCTCCTGGGAGGCATCGGCCCACCCGGAGCCGAGCAGCGCCCGGTTGGAGAAGGGGCCGCTGAGGCGTACCCGGTCGAGAACCTCCTTCGCCTGCTCGGGGGAACTCTCTTCCAGCAGCTTGGTGCCGAGGACCAGGTTCGACTTGTCCTTGATCGCCAGGGTCGCCTCCGTCGTACTGCTGAGCTGCCCGGTGCGGTCGAGATAGTGGCGTCCGTCCTGTTCCTCCCCCCCCTTGAGCAGCGCCACCCCCAGG
>JACZKF010000233.1 GCA_014860175.1 Desulfuromonadales bacterium
CCCCGACATTGATCAGGAACGGCAAGATGTTGTCGAGCACCAGATAGACTCCGAGCACCACCCGGGCCGGTATCAGCACAGTGGTCATGATAAAGGGGAAAAAAAAGAGGAAGGTACGCACCTGATTGCGCGGAAACCAGAGGAAATAACAGCCGAGCACCCCGGAGATCGCCCCCGAGGCGCCGACCAGCGGCACCATAGAATCGGGGACGAACAGGGCGAAAAAGACGGTGGCGGCGATGCCGGTCCCCAGATAGGCGAGCAGATAGCCGAAGTGTCCCAGCCGGGCTTCGACGTTATTGCCGAAAATCCAGAGAAAGAGCATGTTGCCGGCCAGGTGCAGCCACCCGCCATGCAGGAACATGGCGCTGAACAGGGTCGTCAGGGAGGGGGCGTCGGGTTTGAACCCGTAGCGGAAGACCAACAGGTCGTAGGCGGAGACGTGGCGCAGGATCTCCTGGGCGGAGACCCCCGCCTCGGCCCCGATCACCCGCAGGTATTCGAGCAGCAATGGATCGCCGAGGTCAGGCTGGACATTGATCAGCGGCAGGGAGATGAAGAGGAAGACGGCGATGTTGGCGCCGATCAGCACATTATTGACCCAGGCGGTGCCGCGGGGGTTGGGGGTGTCGCCGATGGGAAGGAACATGCCTGCTCCGGGAGAAAGGACAGCCGGCCGCCCGGCGGCCGCAAGTGGCTACTATAACACAGGACGCGCGCCGGCAGCCTTGCAATTCGCCCGGTCTGCCGCTATTCTCCGAACATTCGCCAGGTTGCCGGGAGCCAGTTATACTTACCATCTGCCCCGGCGAAATGCCATACTTTGAGGAGATGCCATGGTCAAGTTGCGCGGGAGCGATACGAGTTACCGGATCGGCAAAGTGGTCTGCCTGGGACGCAATTATGCCGACCACATCCGCGAATTGGGCAACGAGATGCCGTCGCGCCCGGTGCTGTTCATCAAACCGGCCAGCAGCATTATTGGCGCCGGCGACCAGGTGGTGATCCCCCCCTATTCGCAGGAATGTCATCATGAAGTAGAGCTGGCGGTGCTGATCGGCAGACGGGCCAAAGATCTGACCGAGTCGTCGGCCCTGCAGTACGTGGCCGGCTACGGGGTGGCCATCGACCTCACTTTGCGCGACGTGCAGGACGACTTGAAGAAGCAGGGGCTCCCCTGGGAGATCGCCAAGGGGTTCGACACCGCCTGCCCTCTGTCCGATTTCGTCCCGGCGGCACAGGTGGCCGACCCACAGGCCCTGCGCATCACCATGCGGGTTAACGGTGAACTGCGCCAGGACGGCTCCACCGCCCTGATGCTGCGCCGAATCCCTCAGATCCTGCGGGAAATCAGCGCCATTTTCACCCTCGAGGAGGGGGACGTGGTCCTCACCGGCACCCCGGCCGGAGTCAGCGCCATCGCCAGCGGCGATCGCTTGCTGGCCGAGATCGAAGGGGTCGGCTCTCTGGAGGTGACGGTGGCATGAAAGAGCGGGTGGTTCTCATCGGCCCCGGACGGCTGGGGCAGGCGATCGCCAACCTGCTGTGCGAAGCCGGTTACGACCTGCGTGCCCTGATCGGCCGCGATCCGGTCCGGGCTCTGGCGGCCGCCCGCTTTGCCGGTTGCCGCGAGGCTGCCACCACCGACCTCTCCCGGGCCCGGGAGGGGGAACTCGTCCTGCTGACTCTCCCCGACGACAGCATCGGTGAAATTGCCGCTCAACTGCGGCGGCAGGGGTATCTGGCCCCCGGCGCCGTCCTCGTCCACTTCAGCGGCATTCATCGCGCCGCCATCCTGCTGGGCGAAGAAGGACCGGCCCTGCAGGCGTTCTCCGCCCACCCGCTGCAGAGCTTTCCCGACGCCGTCATCGGGGTGCAGATCCTGCCGGGGAGCCCCTTCGCCATCGAGGGGAGCGAGCAGGTCCTGCCGTTGGCCGAACGGCTGGTGCGCGACCTGGGGGGGATCCCCTTCCGCATTGCCGGCGAGCACAAGGCGCTTTACCATGCCGCCGCCTGCATCGCCTCCAACTACCTGGTGACCCTGGTCGCCACCGCCGGCGAACTGCTCGGCAGCTGCGGCTTCGATAGCCTGACCGCCTTTCGCCTGGTTGCCCCGTTGCTGCGCGGCACCCTGAACAACGTCAGCGTCCTCGGCCCGGAAGGGGCCCTCACCGGTCCCATCGCCCGTGGCGATCTGCGCACGGTGGAAAAACACCTGCAGGCGCTGGCCCAGCTGCCGCCGGAGTTCACCGAGATTTACCGGGTCCTGGGGAACAAGACGGCGCAGCTGGCCGAGCGCAGGGGGTCGCTGACGGCGGAGAAGGGGGAGCTGCTGCGGGAACTGCTCGGTCAGGGGGAATGAAACTCACCTTCCTCGGCACCCGCGGCTATATCGAAACCGCTACCCCCCGGCACCGGCGCCACAGCCTGCTGCAGGTCGCCTCGGCGCAGACCCGGGTCCTGATTGATTGCGGCGAGGACTGGCTGGGAGAACTCGCAAGTTTGCGCCCCGACGCCATCTTCCTCACTCACGCTCACCCGGATCATGCCTGGGGTCTGCAGGAAGGAGCCCCTTGTCCGGTCTTCGCCACCGCCGAGAGCTGGGAACTGCTCGCCGACTATCCGCTCGCCGAACGGCGAACCGTCCTCCCCCGGGAGCCGGTCCGCTTCGGCAATCTCACCTTCGAACCTTTCCCACTGCAGCATTCGATCCGCGCCCCAGCCGTCGGCTACCGCATCAGCGAAGGGGAGGTCAGCGTCTTCTATGCCCCCGATGTCGTCTATATCGCCGAACGGGCCGAAGCGCTGCAGAGGTGCCGCCTCTACATCGGCGATGGGGCGACGGTGCGCCAATCCTTCGTGCGCAAAGAGGGGGACCAGCTCTTCGGCCACACCCCGGTGATGACCCAGCTGACCTGGTGCCGCAAGGAAGGGGTCGCCAAGATGCTCGTCACCCACTGCGGCGAAGAGATCGTCACCGGCGAGGAGAAGGGAGTCCTGGAAGAGATCGCCGCCCTGGCCCGGGCGCGCCAGGTGGAGGTGGAGGTGGCGTGGGACGGGATGGAGGTGCAATTGTAAATTTTGAATTCTGAATTTTGAATTTAATTCAAAATCCAAAATTCAGAATTCAAAATTACAGATTATTGACAGCTTGCCTCGCCGCCGTCTGCACCGGGTCCCAGACGGGCGAGAAGGGGGGGGCGTAGCTGAGATCGAGGTTGACCAGGTCGTGCACGGTCATCCCGGCCTGCAGGGCGGTGGCCAGGACGTCGATCCGCTTGGCCGCCCCCTCCTCGCCGACGATCTGGCCGCCGAGGAGCCGGCCGCTCCCTTTCTCGGCAATGACCTTGACGGTGATCCGCCCCGCCCCCGGGTAGTAACCGGCCCGGGTGCGGCTGCGGATGGTGGCGGTGGCGTACTGCAGCCCCAACTGGCGCACATCGGCCTCATGCAGGCCGGTGCGGGCCACCTCGTATTTGCAGATCTTGCTCACCGCCGTCCCGAGCACTCCCGGGAAGGTGGCGTAACCGCCGGCCAGGTTGGTGCCGGCGATCGTCCCCTGCTTGTTGGCCACCGTCCCGAGGGCGATGTAGAAGGGGCGACGGCTGACCAGGTGGAAGGAGGCGACGCAGTCGCCAGCCGCCCAGACCCCGTCGACTTCCGTCTGCATCCGCTCGTTCACCTGAATCCCGTCCCGGATCCCGAGGGGGATGCCGGCCTCCCGGGCGAGATGGGAGTTGGGGCGAACCCCCATGCCGAGGATGACCACCTCGGCCGGCAGAGTCCGCTGGTTGGTAATTACGGCCGAAACCCGCCCCTCGCGGCTCTCGAAACCGGTCAGCGTCTCGCCCCGGTAGAGGGTGACTCCCACCTCCTGCAGCGCTTCCGAGACCAGGGCGCCCATGTCCGGGTCGAGGGTTTCCATCACCTCCGCCCCCCTGGTCACCAGGGAGACTTCGAGCCCGAGTTGGATCATCGCTTCGGCCATCTCCAGCCCGATGTAGCCGCCGCCGACCACCACCGCCCGCTTCGGTTTTTCCGCCTCCATCATCCGCCGCACCCGGATGCCGCTCTGCAGCGTCGAGAGGCCGAAGATGCCGGTAGCGTCGGACCCCGGCAGGTCGGGGCAGAAAGGGACGGCGCCGGTGGCGACCAGCAACCGGTCATAGTGCTCCCACCACTCCTGGTCGCTTTCCAGATTGCGCACCCGCAGCCGGCCGGCAGCGGTATCGATGGCCAACACTTCATGGCGCACCCGGGCGTCGATACGGTACTTCTCCCGAAACTGTTCCGGGGTGCGGGCAACCAGCCGGGCTGGATCATCGACCAGGCCGGAGATGTAGTACGGCAGGCCGCAAGCGGAGTAAGAGGTATGCGGCGAGCGCTCGAAGACAATGATCTCCGCCTCCGGCTGCTCCCGCCGCACCTTGGAGGCCGCACTCATCCCCGCAGCGTCCCCGCCGATCACCACCAGCCGCTCTTTGCTCATCTCATTCTCCAATTTAATTTCACAAGAATTTCACGCGAAGGCGCGAAGGACGCGAAGAAGGGCAAAAATTCTTCTGGCTTGGTTTTCTTCGCGTCCTTCGCGCCTTCGCGTGAGACGCCCTTGCCTCGCCTTGCCGGTCGTCGCGTCGTTGCGTCGTTGCGTGAGGCGCCTTAGGATTTTGCCTGGCCGAAGACGGGGCAAAAAAATCTTCTGGCTTGGTTTTCTTTGCGCCCTTCGCGCCTTCGCGTGAGACGCCCTTGCCTTGCCTGTCGGAGTTCCGTCTCCACTTTACGATCCGTTCTTGGGCAACGCTCCGAGAAAATCGAGCAGGCAGCGGTTGAACGCCTCCGGCTGCTCCAGATTGGCCATATGCCCGGCCTGCGGGATCGTGCAGAGAGTCGCCCGCGGCAGCCGATCGGCGATGATCCGCGAATGCTCCAAGGGGATTGCCCGGTCCAGTTCGGCGCCGACCACCAGGGCAGGAAGATCAAGCAGGGGGAGGTCGGGGAGGAAATCCTTGCGATCGCGCATCGCCAGCAAGGCCCCCTCCAGCCCATGCAGCTGCGCCATCTCCATCCAGCCGCGGACTTGCGCTACCAGTTCCGGTCGCTCGCGCAGCGTCGGTTCGGCAAAGACCAGCTCGGCGAAGAGATCGACCACCTCCTGCGCCCCGTTCTCGGCCACCGAATGCGCCAGCCGGGTCCTCTTGACTTTCCCGGCGTCGTCGTCGGCGCCGGCCGGCCCCTACTCGATGTCGGTCTTCGCCGACGATATGATC